>CALFXV010000195.1 GCA_937957775.1 uncultured Methylotenera sp.
ATCTGCCTTAGCCGATGGCATCCGCCAGGAACTGACGGCCGCCGGCATTGTATTGGAAGACTCCCCGCAAGGCACGACATGGCGTCGTGCTTAAGCCTCATACACCACAAAAAAACAAGGAAAACCCAGCATGCCGGTTAAATTAACTGCCCCACAAGCCAGCACCTTATTGCCTGTACGCGGCGTTAAATTAGGTTATGCCGAGGCGAATATCCGTAAAGCGCAGCGCAAAGACTTGTTGGTCATGACCTTGGCCAAAGGCAGCGCGGTATCCGGGGTGTTCACGCAAAATCAATTTTGTGCGGCCCCGGTTACGCTGTGCAAATCGCACCTGGCGGCCAAGCAAGGTATACGCGCCTTGTTGGTTAATACCGGTTGCGCGAACGCGGGTACAGGCGAGCAGGGCATGCAAGCCGCCCAACAAAGCTGCGCTGCATTGGCCGGTTTATTGGACTTGAATGCCGAACAAATCTTACCCTTTTCGACCGGTGTGATTTTAGAGCCTTTGCCAGTGGTTAAGTTGATCTCTGGCTTGCCGACGGCGCTGGCTAATTTGAATGAAAACAATTGGTTAGCCGCGGCTGAAGCCATCATGACCACCGACATCGTGGCCAAGGCCACGTCTCGCCGCTTGCTCATAGACGGTCAGGCCGTGACCATCACCGGCATGAGTAAAGGCTCGGGCATGATACACCCCAATATGGCGACCATGCTGGGCTATATCGCTACCGATGCCGTGGTGAGTCAAGCCGCACTGGATGCCATTATTCATTACGCCGTTAATAAATCCTTTAACTGCATCACCGTGGATGGCGATACGTCGACCAACGACAGCTTGATTATGCTGGCCAGCCAACAAGCCGGCCACGCGCAAATTAGCGAAACCAGCCCGCACTTTGTGGCCTTACGCGATGCCATGACCGAGGTGGCGATAGAGTTGGCGCAAGCCATCGTGCGCGATGGCGAAGGTGCGACCAAATTCATGACGGTGCAAATTGACGGCGGCAAAGACGAAGCCGAGTGCCGTAAAGTGGCTTATGCGATTGCCCATTCGCCTTTGATTAAAACGGCGTTTTTCGCTTCTGACCCAAATTTAGGCCGAATTTTGGCGGCCATCGGTTATGCCGGTGTCGACCAACTCGATGTCAACCAACTCAAGCTTTATTTGGGTGACGTGCTGGTGGCAGAAAAAGGCGGCCGGGCCAGTGCTTACAGAGAAGAGCAGGGCGCGGCCATCATGCAGGAAGCGGAGATTTTAGTGCGCGTGGATTTGGCTAGAGGCGCTGCAAGTTGCACGATCTGGACTTGCGACTTTTCTTACGACTACGTCAAAATCAATGCCGACTACCGTTCCTGATGCGAGTTTAGTCTCAGGCAGCTTGACGCGCGCGGCCGTTGGCGTGATACAGCGAGCCGATGGCTGGGTCTTGTTAAACGAGCGCCCATTGGGCAAACCCTGGTCTGGTTATTGGGAGTTTCCCGGCGGCAAAATTGAAGAAAACGAGGCGCCCGAGCAAGCCCTAAAACGGGAATTGCAAGAAGAACTGGGCATCACGGTCACGCAGGCCTACCCCTGGTTAACCCGTCGCTATGCCTACCCAGCCAAATACCTAGACAACGGCCAATTGGCCAGCGCAGCTAAAACCGTGCAGTTGCATTTTTTTGTGGTGGCGGCTTGGTCGGGTGATCCGCAAGGCATGGAAGGGCAAAAACTCAGTTGGCAGTCAACAAAAGCCGTCAGCGTGTCACCCTTGTTGCCAGCCAACGCGCCCATTATCGATGCACTCAATATGCCTCAATTGCATGCCATAAGCAATCTCGCTGAAATGGGCGAAAAGGCTTTTTTTCAAGGCCTACAGCGAGCGCTTGATGGGGGTTTGGGTCTGCTGCAGTTACGTGAAAAGCAGTTGACGGCATCGGCATTTGCACGGTTTTTTGAGCGCGTCATGGCCATGACAGCGCCTTACGCGACTAAGGTCGTGCTGAACTCCCATGGTCCCTACGCGTTCGGCGACTTTCCCGCCCACGGCATGCATTTTACTGCGCGAGATTTAATGCAATTGTCAGTTAAGCCAGCTGGCATGCTGTGCGGTGCTTCTTGCCATGATGCAAAAGAATTGGCCAAGGCGGCACAATTGGCTTTTGATTACGTGATGTTGTCGCCCGTTCAATCGACCGCTAGTCACCCTGATGGCGACACATTGGGATGGACTGGTTTTAGCAAGCTGATAGAGGATTACCCATTGCCGGTGTATGCCTTAGGTGGCATGCGGCATGAGGATGGGCTGCTGGCTAGAAGCCATGGCGCGCATGGACTGGCCATGCAACGCCACTGTTGGCTTTAATGACTGGATTGAGTAGCGGGCTTTAATGACCGGCTGCTGGGGCGTCTTTAACGCTGGCTTTGACGTTTTGTTTGACTAGGCTTTTATTGGCCAATTTAAAGGTCAGCACAAAATTCACGCTGTCGCCCACGCGCAAGGGTTTTTTCAAATCAAACAGCATCAAATGAAAGCCGCCTGGGGTCAGCTTGTAAGGCTTGCCGGCGCGTAAGTCTAAACTTTCTAACATGCGCATTTTCATGACACCGTTTTCCATGCTCATGCTGTGAATTTCAACGCTGTCGCTGACATCGGCCGTGGCTTCAAGCAAACTGGCATCTTTACTGCTGGTTAAGGTCATGTAAGCCGCACCCACTGTCGAGCCAGGATTGCTTGGCCGCGCCCATGCGTCTTGAATGGACACTAGCGTGCTGTTGGCAGGGCTTTCTGCTTGGGCAGTCCAGCTGCTAAATAGGGCCAATAAAGCGCAGCCTGTTAGGCTAAATGCGGTTAATTTTCTCATGATTTTTACTTTCTCAAGGGTTGTGGTCTGGGTATAACTCGTCTAAATCATCGCTGCTAATCGGCACGGGAATGGCGTATTCGCCATTCGCCCAAGCGCCAAAATCGACCATTTTACAGCGCTCGCTGCAGAATGGCCTAAAGGCATTGTTAGGGGAAAATTCGGCTAGATTGCCGCATTTTGGGCAAGCGACTAAGCGTTTTTTACTGGTATCCATGGTGTGTTCGGTATTGATTAATGGGGTTTAAGCTAAGGTTGATATAGCCTTGGTTGTCGAAGAGCTAGGTCAACAAGCGGCTTTGTAAATTACACTTTATAAATTACACAAGATCAGCGAGAAGCTGACGTCTTGTTCGTATTTTTGCAATTTTTGCCCATCATCAAGTTGATTAAAACGGATGTTGATGGCGTATTTATTGGCGCTCACTTCTGGAAAGCAAGTTAACTCATCGTCCAATACCACGCGCAACATCTGCGCTGGTTTGGCCCCGGTCAGCATTTGTTGGTAGGCGCCGTTGCTGGCGACCAGTTTGCTGCTCACGCCACTGCCACGCAGTATGCGCAAGATGATGCCTATGGCCGCGTGCATGGGTAACAAGGGTTTGAGCCATGCAGTGAAATCGGCTGCTCGACGCGCTTCGCCCAATCCCAACCAATAGTGGTAAGAAGGCACATCGAATTCGCAAACGCCACCGGGAATGCCGGCACGTTGTTTAATGCCCATCAACCATTCGTTGGCGCGCAAGCTTTGGCCCAATTTAGTGGTTTCGGCACGCAAGCCTTCGGCGGCTTGGTCAATTTCGCTCAGAATTTTATTCAGGGTGTTGGCCGCAATGGCTGGGTTGCCGACCAAGGCGCTCATGGCGACTTTTTGCCTTTCGAGTTCTTGCAATAAATCCAGCTTTAATTCGGAACGGTCTACCACGTCTAAAATTTGCAATAGCGTAATGAGGGCGCAGTGGTGGTGGTGTTCGTGGCCGGCTTCTATGTTATGCAGAAGCTTGGCAAACAAATCCTCTACGCGCAGTAGGGTGCGTATGCGTTCGTTAAAAGGGTAGTCGTAGCTAGGCATGTTGAGTTACAGGTATGGTCAGCTAAACAACACAGTAATAGTCATGAATGAACACACAAAGATAAGTTGACATGGATTATTAAATTTATTTGTTAACTATGCAAGTTTTAATGAATTTTTTATGAATCAGGCCGACTTTTTCCTGCAAGGCCTCTAGGCTGCCTTGGTTGTCTATGACCTCGTCTGCGCCTTCGAGACGCCGAGCTCGGCTCACTTGCGCTTGCATGACGGCTTTTACACTGGCGGCGGCGCTGCCGTTGCGTTGCATGGCGCGCTCTATTTGCAAAGCCTCGGGACAGTCTATGACTAGGACTTTATCCGCTACCTCGTGGTAGCGCGTGCTTTCAAAATAAAGCGGAATCACCAAAATTTGGTAGGGGGCGGCGCTGTTTTTGGCGTTTTCTTTAAGCTGTTGCATAGCCGCTTTGTAGATAGCCGGGTGCAGCAAGCTTTCTAATTTTAGGCGCTGCTCGGGATGGGCATATACCTGAGCGGCTAATTTTGCTCTATCCAAACTGCCATCTGCTACTAAAAAATCCGCGCCAAACAGCGACTGAATTTGCCCTAACAAGGCTTGGCCTTTGGCCGTTAATTGATGGGCGATGGCGTCCACGTCGACCACCGCTACGCCCAGGGCAGCAAATTGCTTGGCCGCTTCGCTTTTGCCCGATCCTATGCCACCTGTAAGCACTACGACTTGCATGGCTTAGCCCAGATAAAGCCGCGTGAGTTGCGGTCCGAAAAATAAGGCAGCCAGACCAGCGATGGCTAAGAACGGGCCAAATGGCATGGCGCTATCGCGCCCACGCCGGCCACTTAATATCAGTGCGATACCAACAGCGGCGCCCAATAAGGATGACAGCAACAGAATGGCCGGTAGCATTTGCCAGCCATACCAAGCACCCAATGCAGCCAGTAATTTAAAATCGCCGTAACCCATGCCTTCTTTGCCTGTGCAAATTTTAAATAGCCAATAGATGGACCAAAGCAGCAAATAACCTGCTATCGCACCGATTACGGCGCTATGAAGATCGCTAAAGCCGGGATTTAAATTAAACAGCAAACCTAGCCAAAGTAGCGGCAGAGTCAAACTGTCAGGCAGCAATTGCGTATCGAAATCAATGAAAGTCAACGCAATTAAGCCTAAGCATAAAAGCCAGGCAAAGAAAGTCACGCTGCTGTAGCCAAATTGCCAGCTGACTAAAGCCATTAATGCGGCCGATAGCAACTCCACCAAGGGGTAACGCGGGCCGATTGCATTCGCACAATGGCGGCAGCGCCCTTTTAATAGTAAATAGCTGAGCAGGGGGATGTTGTCGCCTGCGCCTATAGTCTGTTGGCAATGTGGGCAGGATGAGCGTGGGCGAATCAAATTGTATGGCGTGGCTACTTGGGCAGTTTTGCCTTGCATGGCTAGGCAATCGGCCTGCCAATCGCGCTCCATCATTTTTGGCAAACGGTAAATTAGCACATTTAAAAAGCTGCCCAATAGCAAACCAAGTAACAGGCTCAAACCTAAAAATAAGCTGCTGTTTTGTTGCAGGGATAGGGAGATATCAGCAAACATGGCTGGCATGAACATCCTTAAGGTAAGCTAAAAAATGAGGCTGATTTGGCAGCAAGATGAAACAGCTTGCATCATCGCATTATCGCTGCTTTGTGGCAACAGAGGGCTAGCCAAGCTGGCCGCCGCTATGGCGCTGCAGGCCACATAAAAATCCACTCAGCCTCTTGAAAGCAGGAAAAACGGCCGCATAAACAGCAATGAAATTGCAAGTGCTCAAGGTATAATGATGCAACAGTTAAGTAGGAATAAACATGACAGATAAACAGCAACAAAACAGCATCGCGGTGTCTTCAGCCGAATTGCACAGGCCAGAGTGGGATGAGCCTATTATTTGTCGCGTCGAAGTGGATTTACCGGCCTGGTTAGCGCAGTTAACTGGCGGTCGTGATTGGGAAGTGTATTCCGAAGAGGAAGAAGAGAATTGCGTTAGTTTCGCCTTAAGGCAAGGCTCTAAACTCAGCCCTAAGCTAGCGGAAGTGACTTTGTACCACAATGGTTATGCCATTGTGGACGTGGACGGCCGCTTTTTGTTTGACGGCTCCTTAACCTCGGGCGCCAATGAATGCGCGCATTTAACCTATTACCACGCTGACAGTGGTGAAAAAATCACCCTCAATTAAGCCTTTGCAGGCCAGAGCTAGCTAATGGTTTCTGGCTATGGCGAAGTCCGCCAAGGCTAACATCGCTTGCTTGTAAGGCGAATCAGCAAAGTGCGCTAAACAATCGCAAGCGGCTTGGGCTTCTGCGCTGGCCAGTTGCAATACGTAAGCCTGCGCGCCTGTCCGATTTACTGCGCTCAATACCGTGTCTAAATCCGCTAGGCCGCCCTGTTCTATGGCCAGTTTGATGGCGGCGCTTTCCTCGGCATTGCCATGGCGCATGGCGTACAGTAGGGGTAAAGTAGGCTTGCCTTCACTTAAGTCGTCCCCTATGTTCTTGCCTATTTCTTGCGCGTCGCCGCTTAAATCCAAGACGTCGTCTATTAATTGAAAGGCCGTTCCTATGTGCATGCCGTATTGGCCAAGGGCTAGTTCATCGCTGGCGCTAGCATGACTGATGATGGCACCAAGTTGAGCCGAGGCTTCAAATAACTTAGCGGTTTTGAAACGAATCACTTGCAGGTAATCGGCATCGCTCAGATCGGCATTGTGCACGTTCAATAATTGCAATACCTCGCCCTCGGCTATGGTATTGGTGGCGTGGCTTAATATTTCCATGACGCGCATATTTTGCACCGCCACCATCATTTGAAACGCGCGCGAGTAGACGAAATCGCCTACCAACACGCTGGCTGGGTTGCCGAATACCGCGTTGGCGGTGTGCTTGCCGCGGCGTTTGGATGATTCGTCTACCACGTCGTCGTGCAGCAAGGTGGCGGTATGAATGAATTCCACCACGGCTGCTAGTTGGTGGTGTTCGGCTTTAACTTTGCCGAATAAGCCGGCGGCCAATAATACCAACATAGGGCGTAAGCGTTTGCCACCACTGTTAATAATGTAATGCGCGACTTGGTTGACCAGCGTCACCTCGGAATGCAGCGCATGTTCAATCACGCCATACACCGCCTCGATGTCGCTTGCTATGCAAGCTTGTATGGAGGCTAAGGCGGGATTTTTTGTAAGATCTGGCTGGGCGGTAGTCATGCGTAAGTATTGAGCTGAGTAGGCTTTAAAATTAAGCCCGCATTTTAACACAGGCCTAATTGGTTTTATGCCTGCACTAAAGAACTTATCGATTAAAATAGGCGGCGCAAAAGCCGCTAAATCTTTTTTAGATTAGCTTGCGATTAGGATTTGCTTTGCTACATTATTTGCGTATAATGCCGAGTTCTTCAGAAAGCGTAATTTAAGGCTCAATCATGTATGCAGTAATTAAAACTGGTGGTAAACAATATCGCGTCAATGCAGGCGAGCGATTAAAAGTTGAAAAATTAGAAGTTGAAGTTGGCGGTACGGTTACGCTGGATCAAATTTTAATGGTTTCAGACGGCACGACAACAACCATAGGTTCACCTATTATTAATGGTGCAACGGTTACAGCTACGGTGCTTGCGCACGGTCGTGGTGACAAGGTGATGATTTTTAAATTCCGTCGTCGTAAACATTATCGTAAAACACAAGGCCACCGCCAAAGTTTTACAGAGATTCAAATTGGTGAAATTTTAGCTGCAGGCCAAGCCGCTGCTAAACCAGCCAAAGCTAAAGCGGCTAAAGCAGCTGCATAATTGACGCAATCAATAAGACTTAAGGATTAATCATGGCACACAAAAAAGCAGGCGGTAGTTCACGTAACGGTCGCGATTCTCACTCCCAACGACTAGGTGTTAAAGCCTTCGGCGAAACAGTGGTGACAGCAGGCAGCATCATCGTGCGTCAGCGCGGTACAAAAATGCACGCTGGTGAAAACGTAGGCATGGGTAAAGACCATACTTTGTACGCTAAAGCGGCTGGTAAAGTGTCTTTTGCAGTTAAAGGCGCATTAAAACGCCACACTGTAAGCATCATTGTTGCTGCTTAAGTTAAAGTAGCAATGGTCAAAGCCTCATCGTTTGATGGGGCTTTTTTATTTGGTAAACTGTGGTTATGAAATTTATAGACGAAGCGACGATTAAAATATACGCCGGCGATGGAGGCAATGGCGTGGCGACTTTCCGTAGGGAAAAGTACGAGCCGCTTGGCGGCCCCAGTGGCGGGGACGGCGGTCGCGGCGGCTCCATCTACATGGAAGCCGACCGCAACATCAATACCTTAGTCGACTACCGCTATTCGCGGGTGTTTCGTGCCCAGCGCGGCGAAAATGGCCGCAGTGCCGAGTGTTACGGTGCCAAGGGCGAAGAGATGCTGTTGCGTGTGCCAGTAGGCACGGTCATCTCCGATAAAGCCAGCGGGCAAATGCTAGTGGACTTAAGCGAGCACGGACAACGGGCGCAAATGGCCGCAGGCGGGAAGGGTGGCTTGGGCAACGTGCATTTTAAATCCAGCTTAAACCGCGCACCACGCCAATGCACCAAGGGCGACCCAGGCGAAGAAATAGAACTCTATTTAGAATTGAAGGTGCTGGCCGACGTGGGTTTGTTAGGCATGCCCAATGCCGGCAAGTCCACTTATATACGGTCGGTGTCGGCCGCTAAACCTAAGGTAGCGGATTACCCATTCACGACCTTGCACCCCAATTTGGGGGTGGTACGGGTGGATACCGAGCGCAGTTTTGTGATAGCTGACATACCCGGCATCATAGAGGGCGCGGCCGAAGGCGCGGGCCTAGGCCATCAATTTTTGCGGCATTTGCAACGCACTTCCTTGTTGCTGCATTTGGTTGACATAGCCCCGTTTGATGAGGCGGTGGACCCGGTGCATGAAGCCAAGGCCATAGTCGAAGAACTAAGGAAATATGACCAAGCACTGTATGAAAAGCCACGCTGGTTGGTGCTTAATAAATTGGACATGGTGCAAGATGCCGATCAGGTGGTGAAACAGTTTGTTAAAGATTACGGCTGGAAAGGCCCGGTGTTTGCTATTTCCGCCATCAGTGGAGCCGGTTGCAAGGAATTAACCTACGCTATCATGGCGCACATAGAAGAAGCCAAACGTGCGGCATTGGAAGTGGAGGCGACGGCAGGTGAGTTTAAAGAAACCGGCCTGATTAATGAAGCTATGGCCACGAATAAGGTAAGTGTAAAAGACCAATAAGATGACAACGCTGGAATTTAAATCGCTGCTAGTGGATGCCAAAGTGATCGTAGTTAAGGTCGGATCCAGCCTGGTCACTAACGATGGCAATGGCCTGGATAAATTGGCGATTGCCGCTTGGGCCACGCAAATAGCCAATCTGGTGGCGCAAGGCAAGCAAGTCATATTGGTTTCCAGTGGCGCCGTGGCAGAAGGTATGCAGCGTTTAGGTTGGAAAAAACGCCCAACGGCCGTCAATGAATTGCAGGCCGCGGCGGCGGTGGGGCAAATGGGTTTGGTGCAAATGTACGAATCCTGTTTCAGTCAGCACCAATTGCACACCGCGCAATTGCTGTTAACCCACGACGATTTAGCCGACAGAAAACGCTACCTGAATGCGCGTAGCACCTTGCGTACCTTGTTGGATTTAAAAGTTATACCCATCATCAACGAAAACGACACCGTGGTGACCGATGAGATTCGTTTTGGGGACAACGATACCTTGGGTTCCTTGGTGGCCAATTTAATAGAAGCCGATGCCTTGGTGATTTTGACCGATCAACGTGGCTTGTATTCCGCCGATCCTAGGCAAGATAAACAGGCGCGCTTTATTGATTATGCGCTAGCAGGGGATGCGGCATTGGAAAAAATGGCCGGCGGTGCTGGCAGCAGCGTCGGTACCGGTGGCATGCTAACTAAAGTCTTGGCAGCCAAACGCGCCTCACGCAGTGGCGCCCACACCATCATTGCATCCGGTCGCGAGGCCGATGTGCTGGTGCGCCTGGCCGCAGGCGAGCGCATAGGCACGCATTTGCAAACCACAGAGATGAAAACCACCGCCCGCAAACAGTGGTTAGCCGATCATCTGCAGTTGCGCGGTAAATTAAGCTTGGATGCCGGCGCCATTAAAGTGCTGAAATTAGAAGGTAAAAGCCTGCTGGCCATTGGCGTCACGGCGGTGGAAGGGCATTTTGAGCGCGGTGAAGTGGTGGCTTGTTGCGACGCCGAGGGTCATGAAATTGCCCGTGGTTTGGTGAATTATTCGTCGGCAGAAGCCTTGCGCATCATGCGCCAACCCAGCGCCGACATCGAAAAAATATTAGGCTACGTGGAGGCTTCCGAGCTCATCCATAGGGATAATTTAGTGTTAATGTAATTTTTTGGCAGGCCGCATGCCGCTTAATTAAGTGTGGCTAAAAAGAAGGAATAACAATGAAAAAACAAGCATTAGTCGCCATCATTATGGGATCCGATAGCGATTGGCCTATTATGAAAGCCGCTGCGCAAATGTTGGCTGATTTTGATATCGCCTACACCGCGCAAGTGGTTTCTGCCCATCGTACGCCGGATTTAATGTTTAGCTTTGCTGAAACAGCGGCCAAAAAAGGCTACCAAGTGATCATTGCTGGCGCTGGCGGCGCCGCCCATTTGCCCGGCATGGTGGCGGCTAAAACCACCTTGCCTGTATTGGGTGTGCCGGTTCCGTCCAAGCATTTGC
>CALFXV010000196.1 GCA_937957775.1 uncultured Methylotenera sp.
AACTGGTCTAAACGGCTTTGCAGGCCGCGGCATAACCGCTTTGCTATCGCGCCATGTGGGTCGGAATAAGCTAGAACGCTGATTCTTTATACCGGCTGAAACTAAAACGGCGAAAGCAAGGTTGCATTCGCCGTAATACGCCAATTTACTAAATTCGTGGAGCGGGAAACGAGACTCGAACTCGCGACCTATACCTTGGCAAGGTATCGCTCTACCAGCTGAGCTATTCCCGCGTCGTTAAGACAGGCGCCATTATAGCGATTTTATCTATAGCGTCAAGACATAACACGAGGCTAGCGCTTATTTATTTGCCTTTTAATTTAGGCCAAGCGGCTTTTAGATAATAAGCCATTGATAGCAATGTCAAAATCGCAGCCACAACGATGAGCACGTGACCCCAATCTTTGGTGGGGAAAATCCCTAGCGGGCCTAAGTCCAAGTCATCCCAATAGAGCAAGAATAAAATGGCGGCCATTTGTGCAAAGGTTTTCACTTTGCCTATCATGGCCACGCCCACGCTGCTGCGCTGACCTTCACCGGCCATCCACTCGCGCAAGGCGCTGATGGCTATCTCACGACCTATGATGATTAAAGAAACGATGGCGCCGACCCGACCAAATTCCACCAAGACGATCAAGGCGGCAGCCACCATTAATTTATCCGCCACCGGGTCCAAGAAAGCGCCAAATGAAGAAGTTTGATTAAGCCGACGGGCCAAATAGCCATCCAACCAATCGGTGATGGCGGCAATGGCAAACACACTGGTGGCAATCACGTTCACCCAATGCGAGGGCATGGCACTGAGTTTATGCAGGTTTTCCGGCCAGTAAAACGCACCGACAAAAACCGGAATCAACAGAATGCGCAACCAAGTCAACATAGTAGGAATATTGGGCTTCATTTACTGCCTCACTCTATTCAATGTGCCGCTCATTAATGCAACTCTCCGTAGATTTTTTCGGCCAAGCTTGGGCTAATGCCTTCCACTTGCGCCAACTCGTCCATACTAGCATTTTTTATCGCATCCAAGCCACCAAAGCGTGTCAATAAGGCTTTGCGGCGTTTGGCGCCTATGCCTTCTATGTCTTCTAAGCTGGAATGCATGCGCGCTTTTGCCCGCTTCGCCCTGTGGCCGGTGATGGCAAAACGGTGGGCTTCGTCGCGGATTTGTTGCAGCAAATGCAAGCCTTTGTTGTCTTTTTCCAAATTAAGCATTTCACCGGTGTCCGAGAATATCATGGTCTCCAAACCGGGCTTGCGCGCTTCGCCTTTGGCGATGCCGACCAACAAAATGTCGGACAAACCGACCTCGGCCATCACCTCCACCGCCACCGACAATTGGCCCTTACCGCCGTCGATAAATATAAGATCCGGTCGCACGCCCTCACCCGCCGCCACTTTTTTATAGCGGCGCGTCAGCACGTCGCGCATGGCGGCATAATCGTCGCCTGGGGTAATGCCGGTGACGTTATAGCGACGGTACTCGCTGTTTTGCATGTCGCCCCTATCGAAAACCACGCAACTGCCTATGGTGGCCTCGCCCATGGTATGGCTGATATCAAAACATTCTATGCGCTGGGTGCTGTCAGGCAGATTCAAGGCCTCGTGCAGGGCCAGCAATTTCGCACTTTGATTGGCCGCACTGGCGGCACGCTGGCTTAAGGCTAACTCGGCGTTGGTCTGTGCCATTTTTAACCAAACGCGTTTGTCGCCTATGGCATTGCTGTTGATCTTGACCTTGCGACCGGCTTGCTCGCTTAACACCTGCTCTAACAAACTGCCGTCCACCTTGATACCCAAGACGATTAAAGGCGGGGTATTTTGTGCCACGTAATGCTGAGCCAAAAAGGCCAGCACGGTGGTTTCTAAACTCTCGCCATCGGTATTTTTTGGCATGTAACTGCGGTCACCCAAATGCCGACCGCCACGCACCATGACCAAGTTGATGCAATGCTGGCCTTGCAGTTCGGCGCAGGCAATGACGTCGGCATCGGCCACGTTAAAATCACTGACAAACTGCTTGGCTTGCACTTGACGCAAGGCTTGCATGCGGTCGCGAATCAGCGCGGCTTGTTCATAAGCTAAATTGCTGGCGGCTACATTCATTTGCTCGGCCAGCGTATCGATCACTTCATTGGTTTTACCTTGCAAAAACAGCGCGGCCTGTTTCACGTCATTGCGGTAGTCGGCATCGCTAATCAAGCCCACGCAAGGTGCCGTGCAACGCTCAATTTGATGTTGCAAACAAGGTCGACTGCGATTGCTAAACACGCTGTTTTCACAGGTGCGCAATTTAAAGACTTTTTGCAGCAACTGTATGCTCTCGCGCACGGCCACCGCGTTGGGGAAAGGCCCAAAATATTGCGCGCCCTTGCGTTGCGTGCCGCGATGAAAAGCCAAACGCGGCTGCGGGTCGGCGCTTAGCGCGATATAGGGGTAAGTTTTGTCGTCCCTAAACAAAACGTTGTAGCGCGGCATCAAGCTTTTGATTAAATTGTTTTCCAGCAACAAGGCTTCCGCTTCATTGTGGGTCACGGTCGTGACAATATTGGCGATGTGGCTCACCATCAAGCGCGTGCGTGGACTGGGCAAGTTTTTATTAAAGTAAGACGACACGCGTTTTTTTAGGTCTTTGGCTTTGCCAACGTAAATCACCTCGTCGCTGGCGTTGAGCATGCGGTAGACGCCGGGCAGATTCGGTAAAGTTTTTAAAATAGGTTTAGCGTCAAACATAATGGATGGCCGATCTTATAGCAGCGGATCGGCTTTCGCTTCAGCCAGACGAATTAAACGGGCGGCTTCGGCTTTTTTCGTGTCCTCAATTTCGCGCATCACGCCCTTTAAATCCACTGCCTTATGGCTGACATGAAAACGCCCAGTCAGCGCCGTATCGGACTTTAGGTCGCCGCGGGCGTATAAGGCCCACATCTCCTTGGCGTATTCGCTGCTGAGCAAGTCTGGGACAAAATGCCCAAAGTAATCTTTTAAATTATTCACGTCGCGTTCCAACATCTCGCGCGCGTTGTTGTTGGCTGCCGCATCCACTGCTTGCGGCAAATCGATAATAACCGGCCCACGCTCGCTCATTAAAATATTGAATTCAGACAGATCGCCGTGCACGATACCGGCACAAAGCATGCGCACCACCTCTTGGATTAAGCCTTGATGATGCAAGCGCGCTTGCTCGGCAGTCAAGCTGATGTCATTCAACCTGGGCGCAGCATGGCCATCGGCGTCCACCACCAACTCCATGAGCAACACGCCCTCATAAAAGTTATACGGCACCGGCACACTGACCCCGGCATCCGCCAGCTGGTATAAGGCATCCACTTCGGCACTCTGCCAAGCGGCTTCTTGCGACTCGCGACCAAATTTCGAGCCCTTGGCCATGGCGCGACCTTGCCGGCTGTTTTTAACCCGACGGCCTTCGGTGTAATCCACGCTTTGCCTAAAGCTGCGCTTATTGGCTTCTTTGTAAACTTTGGCGCAGCGCACCTCCTCGCCACAACGCACCACGTAAACGGTGGCTTCCTTACCGCTCATTAATTGGCGCATGACCTCATCTATCAAGCCGTCTTCTAAAAGGGATGCTAAGCGCGCGGGTGTTTTCATGGCTGCATTCTACCACCGGGCCTAGCCGGCTTTTGCAAACGGGGTTCAAGCATCGGCTAACAAGCTGCCGGCAATGGCCCAATCTTCATAGCTCACTTCTTCAAAAGTGATGTAGGTGTATGAGGCCGGCTTGTGTGCTACCCGTTCCAATGTTTCGGTAAACTCCTTGGCAATCTGCGCTTTTTGTTCACGCGTCACGCTACCGGCTAATTTAATGTTGACGTAGGGCATGGTGTTTCTCCTTAAGGGATGGCAAAGGGTTCTGGGGTCTTAGCATAGCCTATGTATAGCGGGTGTTGTGGGCTGCCGTCTTTGTTTAATTGCAAGCACTTCACCTTGTGTTGCAAACCGGCAGCTTTAAGCAAGGCCAGCACATGCTGTGCCCTGGGGGCGGCTAAAGCATGCTTACCCCAACCGCAGACCGTCACGTCGGCTAAGTCTACCGCACGCAGGATGCAGTCATCGGCCTCTACGCTGTCGCCCAACAAATTATCGGCGGTATGCAACAGAGTGGAATCGGTTAAGCGAAATGGAAATAAATTCACGATGATCATGCTGCCGTAGCCCATGGCGATGGCACGGCGCTGACAGCGTTCTATGGTGGGATCGTTAACCACTTCATCGGCTGTGCTGGGATTGAGCATTAAAAATGCGATGGCCGGCAGCGACACATCCCAATCGCGGCGCAACCAATAGCGGTAATGCTCGCAGTCGGAAAAATGCGCCAGCGATTGCTGAAATAAACTTTGGTGCTGCCTAGTGATCATGACAGTGATGGGCCCATCCAGCTTCGCCAGGTTTCTTGCTGAGCCATGTACGGGCAATGTCTCGCATTAAGTTAAAGGTGAAGAGCAATAACAGCAAGGAAATAAACAAAGATAAGATGGGGTCTATAGGCGTCCAACCGGTAAAGTAAATAACCAAACCGGCCAAGACCGCGGCTATCGAGCCCAACAAATCCCCTAGCACATGCAAAAATGCCGCGCGATTATTCAGGCTAGCCCCATGATGCAAACTTTGCTGATGCAACTGCTTGGCCACAATCAAATTAACCAACAAGCCCAAACTGGCGATGATGGTTAAACCCAAGCCTTCAACAGGATGCGGGGCGATAAAGCGTGCCCAAGCCTCGACAATAACAAACACAATGACCCCCAACATGGTCAAGGCGTTGATGACGGCCACGGCTAACTCCACGTAGCTCACGCCCGAGGCATGGCGTGCTATGCCGGGTTTTTTAGCCAACACGGCCGCCAACCAAGCGAGGCCCAATGCCAACACATCCGAAAACATATGGCCAGCATCGCTTAATAAGGCCAGCGAACCGGTATACCAGCCACCTACCGCTTCAATAATGGCAAACAAAAAAATCAGTGCAAACGGCACTAGGTAATGATGGTGGCCATGGTGGCCGCCATGGTCGTGGGCATGTGGGGGATGCGTCATAAATGAAATGCTAACCGAAATTCATTTTATTGCGCATTTTTATCGTGAAAAATGCATGGTCATAAGCGTATCGATTGCAGCTTAATTTATAATGCAGCATCTTATGGAAACCTCTTATGCTTAGCTACCGACACGCGTTTCACGCAGGCAACCATGCTGACGTCCTCAAACATTACGTGCTCAGCTTGGTGCTGGCTTACATGAAGCAAAAAGACAAACCGTATTGGTATATAGACACCCATGCGGGCGCCGGCTTGTACCAACTCAAGGATGGCTACGCCAGTCAAAATGCCGAGTTTGAGCAAGGCATAGCCAAGCTTATGGCGGCCGAGCAATTAGCGCCTGCCCTAGCCGATTTTGTGGCATTGATTAAAAGCTTCAACCACGGCCAACTGGATTTCTACCCAGGCTCACCGCTGTTGGCGCAAGCCTTAATGCGTGCCGATGACAAAATGCGCTTGTTTGAGCTGCACCCTAGCGACCACGCTTTGCTAATAGCCAATTTCCAAGGGCAAGCTAAACAAGTGCAGATCGCCCAACAAGATGGCTTTGCTGGCATCAAAGCCTGCTTGCCACCGCCGCCCCGACGCGCGGTGGCATTGATAGACCCGCCATACGAAGACAAACAAGACTACCAACGCGTGATCAACCTAATTAAAGACAGCCTTAAGCGCTTTGCTAGCGGCACTTACCTAATTTGGTACCCGATACTGCAACGCACCGAACCGGGTCAAATGATCCAGGAATTGATGGACTTGCACGCGCCTAATTGGCTGCACGTGAGTTTGTCTATACACGCGCCTAAAATAGATGGCTACGGCATGCATGGCAGTGGGCTATTTATTATCAATCCGCCTTGGACCTTGGCCAAGAATTTAGAATCAACCCTACCCAGTCTTTGCCAATTATTGGCACTGGATGACAGCGCCCATTTCACACTTGAACATGAAATGGCTTAATGTATTTTACTGATACAATTAAACCTCTTTTTAACCTGAGAAATCGAGCCCTCCATGCAAACGAAAAACACCCTACCTAGCGAGAAATACCAACAAAAAAGCATCATGACCAACATTTTATTTGGCAGCCGCTGGTTGCAATTGCCCTTGTATCTTGGCTTGATTGTTGCGCAGGCGGTTTACGTGTTTTTCTTTGGAGTGGAATTGGTGCACTTGGTGGCCACGGCGACCGCCATAGAAGAGGCGCACATCATGTTAATCGTGCTAGGCCTAATAGACGTGGTGATGATTTCAAACTTGCTTATCATGGTGATAGTGGGCGGCTACGAAACCTTCGTCTCTCGCCTAAATTTGGTGGGGCATCCGGATGAACCGGATTGGCTATCGCACGTCAATGCCAACCTGCTTAAGGTTAAATTGGCCACGGCCATCATCGGCATTTCATCCATCCACTTGCTTAAAACCTTTATCAATGCCGAAAATTTAAGCGAAAAAGTGTTGATATGGCAAACCATCATACACGTGACCTTTGTCTTATCTGCGGTAGCCATTGCTTACATTGATAAGCTCATGAGCCATTCCAACCAATCGCATTAACTAGTAAGCGGTGACGACAGGCGTGGCTTTGGTATCCACCATTTCCACGCTAAAGGTTTGTACGGCGACGGTTTTATTGTTCTCGGTTTCCACGCTGACCCGCCATTTCCCCGCCTGCAAGCCTTGCTTAAAGGTGTACCCCCTAAAACCGTTTTCTCGGCCGCCGGACAAGCTGTAGCCTATGCGCGATTGGGTTTGCCAGCCGCGTTTTTCATCAAAGTGCTGCCACCTATGGTAAAGCCGAGTATTTAATCCGCCCGGAGCAAATACCGAGGAAAAGAAATACACGCGCTGACCCGGTGTGGTTTTTAAATGGTTGCTGCTTGGCCGCCAAAAAACCCACCAGCCAGAAGGCTGCTGACTTAACTGATAGACCCCGCCTACCTTTCTTAACTCATACGCCACCGCCAAGTCTCGTTTAACCAAGGGCACAGGCGGGATCACGTCAAAGCGGTAAGCCAGCATCAACAATAATGCAATCAGCCACACCGGTTTGATGTTGCCATTGTGCACCGGCGTTTTTCTATACAGGCCGTAAGCCAAGCCGGCCCCTAACAGGGTGCTCAAATAAAACCAAGCGGCATGGATGCTGCCTAACAAAAACGGCAGGGCAAAATTTAGCAACAGCATGGCGCAAAACCCAAACAAAGCCCAGCTGATGGTGAATTGCCGGTATTTGTTCTCCATGTACTCGTTGCCGACCAAGAGCCCACCTAGCAACATGATCATGACCCAAGCCCAAGCATGGCTAGCACTTTGAAAATACAAGATAAATAAGGGGCTGAGCATGCTGCCAAATAAAAATTGCAGCATAAAATACGGCCATTTCTTTTGCCACTTAGCAGCCCGAAAGCGTTGGTAGAGCCTAGCTAGGTAGCCAGACGAACCGATCTGATTCGGCTGTCCTAAGTAATACAATATGCCCGCGGCAGCGGCTAAATAGGCGCTCAATATGAGCAGGTCAAAAGCGGCGACATGCCGGCCTATGGTTAAGGCATCCCAGGCAAAACCGCCAAAGAAAAACAGCACCGGAAAAAATGCCGGCAATTTAACTAGAGTTTGGTAGACGCGGGACTGCTTTATTTGGGCATACATAAAAAAGGCAACTCTTTACAATAAGCTGGCCAGGACAAAACCGATGACGATGCCAGTAATGAGCGCGATGGTAACCCCGCGGTAGCTGATCACGTCTTTGGAATAGCCGCGCTTGATGGCGATGTAGGACACCAAATAGCCTATGGCATTGAGTAACCAGATGATGGACAAGCTTAGGACTTTGACCAACAAGGGGCCAATGATGGGTACCAAACCAATCAATGCCAACAACCAAGCCAGCACATGGGATGCGGCGGCCACCAGCAAGACGCCCGTGGTCACGGCCTTGGCATGCCAGCCAAAGCGCCAAGCGGCATAGACGGCCAAGGCTAACAACAAGGTCAATGGCAACATCCACTTCCAGGCACCGCGCTTAGGCGTGTCAGCTAGGCTAGCCTCGCTAAAAATATGGGCATCGGGATTGTCGACTGGGGATTGGGGCTTAACGCTGACCATAAGTCACTCTAAGGTTAAATAACAGCGCCAAATATAGCCCCATGTGCGGCCTTTTACAAGCAAAGGCCGCACATAGGGAGAGGTATTGCAGGATGATTGCTAAACCTTAAACTGCGGATATGGGTATGATTTTCTTCGCGTTAGCCTTGCTCAGCGCGTAGTCTGGCATTTGATCAAAACTCAAATACTTGTAAATTTCCGCGCTGTTTTTTAATTTATTGCCCACGGTTTCCAAGTACTCGGCATGGCTAGGAATGCGGCCCAATTTGGCACACACCGCCGCCAACTCAGCTGAACCCAAATACACACGTGCGTCCATGCCCATGCGGTTGTCGAAGTTACGCGTGCTGGTGGAGAACACCGTGGCTTTATCGGCCACCCGAGCTTGGTTACCCATGCACAATGAGCATCCTGGAATTTCCGTTCGCGCACCGGCGATACCGAATACCGAGTAGACGCCTTCGTCGCGCAATTGCGCTTCGTCCATGCGCGTTGGTGGCGCTATCCATAAGCGAGTAGGAATATTACCCGAGCCTTCCAACACCTTGGCCGCAGCACGGTAGTGCCCGATGTTGGTCATGCAACTGCCTATGAACACTTCGTCTATCTTGTCGCCGACCACCGCCGACAAAGGCTTGATGTCATCTGGGTCATTCGGGCAAGCCAACAGCGGCTCGGTGATGCTGTTTAAATCAATTTCAATGACGTGCGCATACTCGGCATTGGCATCCGGTTCTAACAATTCCGGCTTAGCCAACCAAGCTTGCATGCTGGCAATGCGGCGTTGTAAAGAACGTGCATCTTGGTAGCCGTTTTCTATCATATTTTGCATGAGCACGATATTGGAGTTTAAAAACTCAATCACTGGCTCTTTGTTCAACCTAACGGTACATCCGTTGGCCGAGCGTTCAGCGGAGGCGTCGGCAAACTCAAAAGCTTGCTCCACTTTCAAATCAGGCAAGCCTTCAATTTCTAAGATGCGGCCGTTAAACACGTTCTTTTTACCTTGCTTGCCCACCGTTAAATCGCCGGCTTTAATCGCTGCATACGGAATGGCATTGACCAAATCGCGCAAGGTAATACCGGGCTGCATGGTGCCTTTAAAGCGCACCAAGACGGATTCTGGCATATCCAGCGGCATGGCGCCCATGGCCGCGGCAAACGCCACCAAACCTGAGCCGGCTGGGAATGAAATACCAATCGGGAAACGCGTGTGCGAGTCACCGCCGGTCCCCACGGTGTCTGGCAACACCATGCGGTTTAACCAAGAGTGGATCACACCATCGCCTGGGCGCAAGCTGACGCCGCCACGACTGCTCATGAACTCCGGCAGGCTGTGTTGCAATTTGATGTCCACCGGTTTCGGGTAGGCTGCCGTGTGGCAAAAACTTTGCATGACCAAGTCAGCACTAAAGCCCAAGCAGGCCAGTTCCTTTAACTCGTCCCGGGTCATGCCGCCCGTGGTATCTTGCGAACCAACGGTGGTGGCCTTAGGTTCACAATAGGCACCTGGGCGCACGCCCTGACCTTCAGGTAAGCCACACGCTCTGCCTACCATTTTTTGCGCCAAGGTATATCCTTTGCCGCTGTCTTTTGGCGCCACGGCGGTAATAAATTGCGTGGTGGCTGGCAAACCTAAAGCGGCGCGTGCATTAGTGGTTAAGCCACGGCCTATGATCAAAGCAATGCGGCCGCCGGCCCGCACTTCGTCTGGCAAAGTCTCGGGTGACAAATCAAAGCTTGCGATTTCTTGGCCGGCCTCGTTTAACACTTTGCCTGCGTAGGGTTGCAAGGTGATGACGTCACCGGTGGCCATTTTGGATACGTCGCACTGTATGGGCAAAGCGCCAGAATCTTCGGCAGTATTAAAGAAGATAGGCGCAATTTTATTGCCCAATATCACGCCGCCGGTGCGTTTATTTGGAATGTTAGGAATGTCGTTGCCCATAAACCATTGCAAGGAATTGATGGCAGACTTGCGTGATGAACCGGTGCCAACCACATCGCCAACATAAGCTAAAGGCAAGCCTTTTTTCTGCAAATTGGCTATGGTGTTCAAGCCTTCTGGCATTTTATTGATTAGCATGGCCTTGGCGTGCAAAGGAATGTCTGGGCGGCTCCAAGCATCTTGTGCTGGGCTCAAATCATCGGTATTGGTCTCGCCATCGACTTTGAACACCACCAGTTTAATTTCTTCGGCCAAAGCCGGCGCTTGGGTAAACCACTCGGCATTGGCCCATGAAGTAATGAGTTTTTTCGCGTGCGGGTTACCGGCCTGCATTTTCTCAACCACGTCGTGAAAGGCATCAAACATCAATATGGTTTTGCTTAAAGCCGCCACGGCCGCTTCGGCCATAGGTGTATCCAGCAAGGATACCAAGGCTTGCACGTTATAACCGCCCAACATGGTGGACAACAATTGCACCGCGTGCGCCGGGGCTATCAACGGTGACTTGGCCACGCCATTGGCAAT
>CALFXV010000197.1 GCA_937957775.1 uncultured Methylotenera sp.
AAGGTGTTCTTGGTTTGGTCAGGGCTGGTATTAATCGTATCACGACCAAAATCGGCAATCAGTTCCTCTTGAACCAAGCCGTTACCTATCATGTTGTTATCCGCGCCGGTGTAGCTTAACTCCAAGCGCGAAGTCTCATTTTGCCATCCCAATTTACTGAACACTTGTTTGACTTTGCTTGGGGAGGCATCGCGCCAGCCGTCTTCATCAAAATAATTACCGGCAATGAAGTAATCCACTGAACCGTCTTTGGACACGCCGCCGAATTCACCGGCGGCCGTTTTACGGTCCCATGAACCGTAACTTGTCTCTATGCCGCCACCTTGGTGGGTACGGCCATTTTTAGTGGTGATGGAAATGGCACCACCCAATGTATTCAAACCAAATATAGGGTTAGAGCCCGGCATCAAGTTCATGCCAGCAATGGCGTTCATGGGGATTAAATCCCAGTTAACTGCATCACCAAATGGCTCGTTAACACGCACGCCGTCTTGGAATACAGACAAACCTTGTGGCGTACCCAATAGTGGTGAAGCAGTGAAGCCGCGGAACAATACGTCCGGTTGGTATGGGTTGTTTTGTGTTTCGTTAATTGAAACACCCGTTAAGTTGTTGTTCATGTAATCTGCAATGGTTAGGCTACGCTGCTCTTCCATGGCTTCACCTTTAACCACTTGCACGTTGGATGGAATTTGCTCTAAAGGCAAACCCACACCGGCTAATGGCGTGGTGCTGACAACTTCCACCTTATTCAAGGACATGGCCTTGTCTTTGCTTTCAGCAAACGCGATGTGTGGCGTTGCGTAAGCGGCTAAAATCGCCACTACGATTAATTTTGGTTGCAATATTTTTTTCATAATTAAAGGTCCTAGGTTTTAATGTCTAACGTGCCAATAAAAGCAATAAACGTTCCAAAACCTAAAATTAATTAAAATTTACAATAAAATCAATAAACTAGAAAAATTAGTTAATTTTATTAATTTTTAAAAATATATGAAATTGTAAAAATTGGTTAAATATAGCCAATTTATTGGTTGTTTACAACCAATATTTGGTTGTAAACAACCAGCATTATAGGCAATTAAAGCCTGTAGACACTGATGCCATAAAGAGATTGCGACGTTAGATTCGCGGCGAGGCGCCGCTCCTACAATTGACTAGGCTGCCAATCGATATGCAAGCCTTCTTCGTGCGGCGCGGCTTGCAACTCATGGCTGATGCCTATGCCAGGGACATAGGCCAGCGTGTCTTGCCAATAAACCAAGGGCAGGTTTTCGCGTTGCCAAGGCGGCATATTGGCTTCTTGTAATAAGTGCTTGAGAGTGCGGGTTGGCCTTAACGCATTAGGCTTAAAGTTTTCCCCGCCATTGCGTTGGCTGATGCGCAATTTGCTCATGCCCAATTTGAGCGCTAAGCCGCTGCCCTGCACTTGGCTAAACACCAGCGTGCCGCCGTTAGGCAACGCCAGATGCGCTTCCCCATTCCAAACCAAATCAAAGCTGGCGGTCACAGCCGGTTTAACCAAGTAAGCGCGTTGTTGATAACGCTTGAGCTTAATCGCCTGCTGGTTTTTTAGTTGCAGGCTGATGTCTATGTTAGCGTCGGCTTTGGCTGTCATTAACTGCTGATGCATCTCACTCAAGGCATCGGCGCTCGGCATGCTGACCTCTTGCATCGCCAACCACCAACGCAAGGCATTTTTTGCCCTAGCCGCATCCAAGGCCGCCAGGCCTTGTGTGCATAAACTGTTGTTTGCCAACAAGTGCGCCGCATCCAATGCCGCTAAATCATTAAGCAAATCACTCGCTTCAGCCGCGTGCGCGGCTGTTCTGGCCAAAGCTTGCTTAATGGATGGGTTGCGGCTGCTTAATAGCGGCAAGACATCGTGCCGAATAAAGTTGCGCTCGTATTGGGTATTGCTGTTGCTCTCGTCTTCACACCAACTTAAACCATGCTGCTTGGCATAGGCTTCCAGACTGCTGCGCGGGACATTAAGTAGCGGCCTTAATAAGCGCCTACGCTCATCGGCGGCGGCCATGCTGGCCAAGCCCTTGAGGCCAGCGCCGCGAAACAACTGCAGCAATAAAGTTTCAGCTTGATCGTCTTGGTGGTGGGCACTGAGCACAAAATCCGCCTGCAGCGCATTATTAAATAAGGCATCGTAGCGCAACTGCCGGGCTTGGCCTTCTAGGCCTAATTTACTTTGCTCATCCAATTGCACCTTTACGATGGTCAAGGGCACATTTAAGGCCGCGCATTGCGCTTGGCAGAAGGCGGCCCAACTGTCGGCATTGGCGCTGATGCCGTGATGCACGTGCATGGCCTGCAATTCAAAAGGTAGGGTGGCTCTCGCCTGCGCCAACAGGTGCAACAAGACGCAAGAATCCAGGCCGCCACTAAAGCCCAATAACAGGCGTTGATTGGGCTTGGTGTGCTGGCTTAAGAAATGCTGCAGATTGGTTTGCATGGTGGCAGGAATGCCATCGATATGAGTATAACTGCTGTGCGGCTTAGGTCTGTCGCTTAGCCGCTTAAAGCTTAACGCTGACGCGGGCTTTTTTCTCAGCCACTTCTTTGTATTGGCCGTAGCTCATCAAGCGCTCGTAGCGTCTAACCAATAAAGCCTTGATGGATTTAGTTTTTAGCTTAGCCAATTCTTCTTTGAGTGCCACGCGTAGGTTTTCCATCACCACTTCTGGTGCGCGGTGTGAGCCACCCAAGGGTTCAGGGATGATGCGGTCTATTAAACCCAAACCTTGCAAGCGTTCAGCGGTAATGGCCAAGGATTCGGCTGCCACCGGTGCTTTGTCTGCACTTTTGTATAAGATGGAGGCACAGCCTTCAGGTGAAATCACCGAGTAGACGCCGTATTGCAACATCAGCAATTGGTCGACCACGCCCAATGCCAGCGCGCCACCTGAACCGCCCTCGCCTATGATGACGCCTATGATGGGCGTCTCCAATTCGGCCATGACGTATAAATTGCGTGCAATGGCTTCGGATTGACCGCGCTCTTCCGCGCCTATGCCAGGGTATGCGCCCGGGGTGTCGATTAGGGTAATGACGGGGATGCCAAATTTTTCGGCTAAACGGAATAAGCGCAAGGCTTTGCGGTAGCCTTCAGGACGTGGCATACCGAAGTTGCGGTATTGACGCTCTTTTACATCACGGCCTTTTTGGTGGCCGATCACCATCACCGGTTGGCCATCTAACCTAGCGATACCACCGACAATAGCCGGATCATCGGCAAAGGCGCGGTCGCCGTGCAACTCTTCAAAATCGGTAAAGATGGCTTGTATGTAATCCAGGGTGTAAGGGCGTTGCGAATGACGGGCCAACTGCGAGATTTGCCAAGCATTTAAATTACCGTAGATGTCCTCCGACAGCTTTTTATTCTTCTTTTCCAGCGCGGTTAATTCTTTAGAGATATCCAATGCGTCATTCGCATCATGCGCGGCTTGCAAGCCTTCGATTTGGCTTTCTAACTCAGCAATCGGTTGTTCAAAATCCAAGTAACTAATTTTCATGTGCTTGACTCTACAATTAAAAGGTTTAAACCCTGCTTGGCAGCAGCGAGCTAATTATATAGGATTTTTACATTATCACGGCTTAACCACAAGCTTAAATCGGCAATCAAACTCTCCGCCAAGTCCACCCGCCAATCATTGCCCAGCATCAGTTCCACCCGGCCAGTATGGTTGTGGTAAGCCACTTTAACCGCGCAACCACGCTGCTCGTCCGAGGCGTTTTTGCGATACGGCTGCAACAAGGCTTTGAGCTTTTCCGCATCAGCTTGGCCGTTGCAAGAAATCTTTAAAAAGCTGGCGCGGCTGTTACGCAAACCGGACAAATCGTGCAATTTTCTGGCGTTCACGCGCAAGCCACCGGAAAACTCATCGTGGCTAACGCGCCCTTCAACGATGATCAATTGGTCGTCTTTTAACAAGCCCTGATGCTGGGCCAACAGCTCGCTGCCCACCACCACTTCTATGCGGGTCGTGCCATCGTCCAAACCAACGATGGCCATTTTGCCTCTCCCTGTCATGCGCACGCGTATGCCAGAAACGATGCCAGCCAATAATTGCGGCTGCTCTTTCGGGCTTAAATTGGCCAAGCTGCTGCTGATGAATTGCCCCAAGTCTTTTTGGTAGGCCGCATACGGGTGGCCGCTGAAATAAAAACCCAAGGCGGCTTTTTCTTCCAATAAGCGATGCTGCTCAGACCACTCAGGCACATTGGGCAAGACGTTAACCGCGTTATCGGCCGCTTCACCAAACAAGCTGTTTTGTTGACGGTTGGCGCTGTTTTGTTCGGCGGCGGCCATGGCCGTGGCCACCCCTGCCAGCAAGGCATTGCGGTTAGGCTGAGCCGGATCCGGGCTCAAACTATCAAAAGCACCCGCGCGTATTAACGATTCCACCACGCGGCGGTTAACCTTACGCAAATCCAAGCGATTGCAAAAATCAAACAAATCTTTAAACGGGCCACCTGACTCACGCGCCTGCATGATCACTTCTATGGCTGCCAAGCCCGTGCCCTTCACCGCACCCAAGCCATACAAAATTTGCTGTTTGTTTATAGGGGTGAATTTGAAATCACTGCGATTGACGTCGGGCGGCAACACTTCAATGTGATTGGGACCGCAATCGTCATAGAAGGTGTGCACGCTGTCGGTGTTGTTCATGTCGGCCGACAAGGTCGAGGCCAAAAAGGCCGCCGGGTAATGCGCTTTTAAATAGGCGGTTTGGTAGGCCACCAAAGCGTAGGCCGCGGCATGCGATTTATTAAAGCCGTAGCCGGCAAATTTTTCCAGCAAATCAAACAACTCGGTCGCTTGGCGCTCGGTCATGTTGTTTTTAACCGCGCCTTCAACAAAGGTTTTACGCTGGGCGTCCATTTCCTCTTGTTTCTTTTTACCCATGGCACGACGCAATAAATCCGCGCCACCTAGGCTGTAACCAGCCACTACCTGGGCGATTTGCATCACCTGCTCTTGGTAAACGGCAATGCCATACGTCTCTTTCAAAATCGGCTCGGTCAATGGGTGCGGGTATTCCACACGCTGCTTACCGTGCTTACGCCGGCAGTAATCCGGAATCAAATCCATAGGCCCTGGCCTATACAAAGCCACCAAGGCAATGATGTCCTCAAAGCAATCCGGCATGGCTTGCTTGAGCATGTCTTTCATGCCGCGCGACTCAAGCTGGAACACCGCCGTGGTATTGGCTGTTTTTAATAAATGAAACGTGGCTTTATCGTCTATCGGTAAGGTGGCAAAAGACAAGGGCGGCAAGCCTTCTAAGGCGCGCTGCTTATTGGCATTGAGCAGCGCCAATTCCAATATGGTTAAGGTGCGCAAACCCAAGAAGTCGAATTTGACTAAACCCACCGCTTCCACGTCGTCTTTATCGTATTGGCTGACCAAACTGCCGCCATCGGCTTGGCAATAAATAGGCGAGAAATCGGAAATTTTGCCCGGGGAAATCAGCACGCCACCGGCATGCATGCCGACATTGCGCACCAAGCCTTCTAAGCGCAAGGCCAACTCCAGCAACTCCTGCAATTCCTCTTCTTTTTCACGGCGCTCGGCCAATTGCGGTTCTTTTTCTAGGGCGTCGGATAAGGTGATGCCTAATTCCAGCGGGATCAGCTTGCTGATGCCATCAACAAAACCGAAGGGCAAATCCAACACCCGACCCACGTCACGCACCACGGCTTTGGCAGCCATGGTACCGAAGGTGGCAATTTGCGACACGGCATCCAACCCGTATTTTTGCTTAACGTAATCAATGACCCTATCGCGGCCTTCTTGGCAAAAATCGATATCGAAGTCGGGCATGGACACCCGATCCGGATTCAAGAAACGCTCAAACAGCAGCTTGTATTCCAATGGATCCAAATCGGTAATGCCCAAGCTGTAGGCCACCACCGAGCCCGCACCCGAGCCCCGACCCGGGCCCACCGGCACGCCGTTGTTTTTGGCCCAATTGATGAAGTCGGCAACGATTAGAAAGTAGCCGGCAAAGCCCATCTGGTTGATCACCTGGGTTTCAAAATCCAAACGCGCCTCGTATTCCGGGGCTTTAGCCTGACGTAATGCTTCATCGGGGTACAGCACTTGCAATCTGGCGACCAAGCCGCGACGCGCCTCGGACACCAAGTAATCAGTGAGGCTTTCGTTATTGGGCGTGGGGAAATTGGGCAAGTAGTTTTTGCCCAGGGTTAAACTCAAGTTGCAGCGCTTGGCGATTTCCACCGTGTTTTGTAAGGCATCCGGCATGTCGGCAAATAAATCGGCCAGTTGTTGCTGCGTTTTAAAATACTGCTCTGGCGTAAAGTGCTTGGGTCTACGCGTGTCGGCTAAAACATAGCCCTCGGAAATGCAGGTACGCGCTTCGTGCGCCCTAAAGTCATCTGGGCTAATAAATTGTATCGGCTGGGTGGCCACCAGCGGCAAACTCAAACTACTGGCAATATCACGCGCCTGGGCTACGTAGGCCTCTTGTTGCGCGCTGGCATCCGTGGCCACACGCTGGACTTCCAAGTAATAGCGATCCGGGAACAAGTCATGCCACTCTTGGGCCAGTTTTTTCGCTAAGTCTAAATTGCCTTGCACGCATGCCTGCCCCACATCACCCTGCATGGCACCAGAGAGCAAAATCAAACCATCGGTGCCGCATTCTTCAAACCAAGCGCGCTTAAATTCCGCCCGACCTCGGTGCTGATTACTTAGGTAAGCACGGCTTAATAATTGGCACAACAACAAGTAGCCGGCATGCGATTGGCAAAGCAGCAACAAGCGTGATGGCTGATCGCGGTTGACTGGGTTTTCTAACCAAATGTCACAGCCTAAGATGGGCTTTAAGCCCTTAGCGCGAGCAGCCTTGTAAAACTTGATGGCGCCGAATAGATTGTTTAAATCGGTTAAGGCCAAGGCCGGCATGTTGTCCGCACGTGCTTGTTGCACGTAGTCGTCTATACGCACGATGCCGTCAACGATGGAGTACTCGCTGTGGCAACGCAGGTGCACGAAAGACGGGCTATTTTTGGCTGGAATTGAACTGGACAACATAAGGCAAATTTTACCTTAATCGGCATCGATTTTTAGAAAATATTATGCAAAAATTAAAAAAATGTATCATCCCAGCCGCTGGTTTTGGGACAAGATTTCTTCCAGCCACGAAAGCACAGCCCAAAGAAATGCTTCCTATCGTTGATAAACCAATAGTGCAGTACGTTGTAGAAGAAATAGTTGCTTCTGGAATTACAG
>CALFXV010000198.1 GCA_937957775.1 uncultured Methylotenera sp.
ACCCCGCGCAATTGGCTTACAGCAACGACGCTTACACACCGCAAGCCAGCGAAGTGAAAAATGCCAGAGAAATCATCGCCGCTTTAAAAGCCGCCAATGAAATGGGCAAAGGCACGGTGGTGGTCAACGACAAATTAGTCGAACGCCACCATGTGCGCGCCGCCGAACGCTTACTTAAATTAAGTGAAATGATCAGCACCTTGGAAGAAAGCCATGTCTAATACGCCACACAGCAACAAAATCCATGCGGGTAACTTTTTTGAGGATTTCAAACTCAATCAAGTGATCAAACACGCCACGCCACGTACCGTAGGCGAAGGCGAAGTGGCCTTGTACATGGCGCTAACTGGCGCTCGCCAAGCCTTGCATTCAGCGGACACGCTGGCGCAATCCTTAGGCTACAAAGCGCGGCCGGTAGACGATTTATTGGCCTTTCACATCGCCTTTGGTAAAACCGTGCCGGACATATCGGTCAATGCGGTAGCCAACTTGGGCTATGCCGAAGTGCGCTTTTTACAACCGGTCTATGCCGGTGACACGCTTAGCACCAGCTCCACCGTCATAGGCTTAAAACAAAACTCCAATGGCCAATCCGGCGTGGTGTACGTGCGCTCGGTGTCAACCAACCAATTGCAGCAACCGGTATTTTCATGGGTGCGCTGGGTAATGGTGCACAAAAAAGACCACAACGCCCCCGCCCCTGCCACCGTTATTCCAAGTTTAGCCGACGCAGTCGCCAGTGCGGATTTGGCTGTGCCAGCCTGTTTGGATGCCAGAAAATTCAATACCGCCCATACCGGCGGCCATTTCCTATGGGACGACTACCAAGTGGGCGAACGCATCAATCACCCAGCGGGGATGACCATAAGCGACACCGACCACACCCTGGCCACCAAACTGTATCAAAACAACGCACGCTTGCATTTTGATGAGCTGATGATGAAACCCACTGCTTTTGGCCGACGCCTCATGTACGGTGGCCACATCATTTCCGTTTGCCGCGCCCTATCGCATGACGGCTTGGAAAATGCCTTGTCCATCCTCGCCATCAATGCCGGTACACACTGTAACCCGAGCTTTGGCGATGACACCATCTACACGTGGACCGAAGTGCTGGCCAAAGAAACCTTGCCTAACCGCAATGACATGGGCGCCTTAAGATTGCGCATGGTAGGAGTGAAAAACATGCCAGCCCATACCTTGAGCAGTCGCCACGTAACGCTGGGCGAGAAAACCACTTACCACCCTAACGTGGTATTAGACCTCGATTACACCGTGCTGATGCCACGTAAACCAGCTTAACTTTGCCTTAGGATTAAAACCATGTCTACGACCAACCTAGTTCACCCAAACGACGCATTATTTAGCGGGGAAAAATCCTTTCCCATCATTCCGTCTTGCGAGCATTTTGCCGGCAGTGAAAAATTAATCCTTAAGGCCTTGGCCATGCAAGACACCATAGGCCCGGTGTTTGACATCACCTGCGATTGCGAAGACGGCGCGCAAACTGGTCAAGAACGCGACCACGCGGCCATGATAGTGCGCGTCTTAACCAGCGCCGAAAACAAACACAAAATGGCAGGCGCACGCATACACGATTACACCCACCCAGCTTGGAAACAAGACATCGACATCTTGGTGGCCGGCGCAGGGCAGGTGTTGAGCTACATTACCATTCCTAAATGCACCAGCCACGCGCAGGCTAAAGAAATGATCGCCTACATCCAAAAAGTAGCGACCTTTAATGGCATCACTCGCGAGATACCGGTGCACATCTTGGTGGAAACGCACGGCGCCTTAAAAGCCGTGCATGACATCGCCACCTTGCCTTGGCTACAAGTACTGGACTTTGGCTTAATGGATTTCGTCAGTGGCCACCACGGCGCCATCCCGGCTTCTGCCATGCGCAGCCCAGGTCAATTTGACCACCGCTTATTAGCCCGTGCCAAAGCCGAATTGGTCGCTGCTGCATTGGCTAACGGCGTGGTGCCGGCGCACAACGTCACCTTGGATTTAAAAAACGTGGAAACCACCCACAGCGACGCCTCCCGCGCCCGCAATGAGTTTGGCTTTTTACGCATGTGGAGCATTTACCCCACGCAAATTGAAGCCATTGTCAGCGCCATGAAACCGAATTTTGATGAAGTGCAAGACGGCGCCAACATTTTATTGGCCGCACAAAAAGCCGATTGGGGCCCGATTCAATACGACGGCGAATTACACGACAGAGCCACTTACCGCTATTTCTGGGAAATCCTGCAAAAAGCCAAGCTCACCAAAGTGGCGATACCGGCTGAAGCCCAAGCCGCATTTTTCAGTTAATTTTATTTAACCTTAGACCATTAGGTAAACACCATGACACAAGCCGCAACTGCAGGCGCACGCTTTCGTGCCGCCCTTAAAGCCGAAAAACCCTTACAAATCATAGGCGCCATAAATGCCTACCACGCCATGCTGGCCACCCAAAGTGGCTTTAAGGCCTTGTATTTGTCGGGCGGTGGCGTGGCAGCCGGCTCGCTAGGTTTGCCTGATTTGGGCATCTCCACGCTAGAAGACGTATTGATAGACGTACGCCGCATCACCGACGCGGTGGACACGCCTTTGTTGGTGGACATCGATACCGGCTGGGGCGGTGCATTTAACATCGCACGCAGCGTTAAAAGCATAGCCAAGGCTGGCGCCGCCGCGGTGCACATTGAAGACCAAGTCAGCGCCAAACGCTGCGGTCACCGCCCGAATAAAGCCATTGTCAGCCTAGAAGAAATGGTGGATAGAGTTAAAGCCGCGGTTGATGCCAAACCCTACGAAGATTTTGTCATCATGGCCAGAACCGACGCCCTGGCAGTGGAGGGTTTGCAATCGGCCATTGACCGAGCTTGCGCCTGCGCAGAAGCCGGCGCCGACATGATCTTCCCTGAAGCCATCACCGAATTGAGCATGTACAAGCAATTTGCCGCTGCGGTGAAAGTACCGGTACTGGCCAACATCACCGAATTTGGCAGCACGCCTTTATTCACCGTAGACGAATTGCGTGGCGCCGACGTGAGCATGGTGCTCTACCCCTTATCGGCCTTCCGTGCCATGAACCAAGCCGCCCTGAGCGTTTACCAAGCGACGCGCCGTGACGGTACACAAAAGAACGTTGTTGATCTAATGCAAACGCGCGCCGACCTATATGAGCATTTGGGTTACCACGCCTTTGAACAAAAATTGGATGCCCTTTTTAAAGGAGAAAAGTAGTCATGCAAACCACGGCTCAAACCCCAGCAGCAGAAGCGCCTAAAAAGAAAAAAGGCGTGGCCTTAGCCGGCGTGACAGCTGGCAGCACAGCAATTTGCACAGTTGGCCACACCGGTAACGATTTGCACTACCGCGGCTACGACATCATAGAGTTAGCCAAGCACGCCAGCTTTGAAGAAGTGGCTTATTTATTGATACACGGCGAACTGCCTAACAAAAGCCAATTGGCGGCTTACCATGCCAAACTAAAAAAATTACGCGAATTGCCAGCCGCGCTTAAAACCGTGCTCGAGCAAATACCTAAAGACACCCACCCTATGGACGTGATGCGCACCGGTTGCGCCATGCTGGGCACCTTGGAACCAGAAGTGACCGATCGCAACACCGTTGCCGCCCAAGATTTGGGTGACCGCCTAATCGCCTGCTTTGGTTCGATTCTGCTGTATTGGTACCACTTTAGCCACAACGGCAAACGCGTGGACGTTAACACCAACGATGACAGCATCGCCGCGCATTTCTTGCACGTCTTGCACGGCAAGGCGCCTAGCCAATTGCATATCGATGCCATGAACACCTCATTGGTGTTGTACGCCGAGCACGAATTCAACGCTTCGACCTTCACCGGTCGCGTGATTGCCGGCACCTTGTCCGATATGTATTCTTGCATCACCGGCGCCATCGGCGCCCTGCGTGGCGCTAAACACGGCGGCGCCAATGAAGCGGCGATGGAGATCATCGAGCGCTATAAAACCGCGGACGAAGCCGAAGCCGACATCTTGGCGCGCATGGCTCGTAAAGAAATCATCATAGGCTTTGGTCATCCGGTTTACACCATCGCCGACCCTCGCAACGAATCAATCAAAGCCGTTAGCCGCAAACTGTGCGCCGACGCCGGCGACATGACGCTGTTTGATATCTCCGACCGCATAGAGAGCGTGATGTGGCGTGAGAAAAAAATGTTCCCCAACTTAGATTGGTACAGCGCATCCAGCTACCACATGATGGGCATCCCCACCGGCATGTTCACGCCCATATTCGTCATCTCGCGCACCAGCGGCTGGGTAGCGCATGTGATTGAACAGCGCATAGACAACAAAATCATCCGCCCCAATGCCGAATACGTCGGGCCGGACAACCGGGATTACGTGCCACTAGCCAAGCGCTAGGTAAACGCAGCCCCAGACACAATCTACAACAACAAAATTATTATTATTTAAGGTTACCAATCATGTCAGCTCATATTTCAAACGTACGCCCCGCTCCCGACCAAGTCATTGTCGACATCGCCAATTACGTGGCCGATTATAAAATCGACTCCACCGAAGCCTACGACACAGCACGCAACTGCTTAATGGACACATTGGGTTGCGGCTTTGAAGCTTTGGAGTACCCAGCTTGCACTAAATTATTAGGCCCAGTGATTGCCGGCACCGTGGTGCCAAATGGTGCCAAAGTGCCGGGCACCAACTTTCAATTGGATCCAATTTTAGCCGCCTTCAACATAGGCGCCATGATACGTTGGTTGGATTTTAACGACACTTGGTTAGCAGCAGAATGGGGTCACCCATCGGACAACCTAGGCGGCATTTTAGCCAGCGCGGATTACTTGTCGCGTAAAAATGTGGCTGAAGGCAAAGCGCCCCTCACTATAAAAGACGTGCTAACAGCCATGATTAAAGCGCATGAAATTCAAGGCGTGTTGGCCTTAGAAAACAGCTTTAACCGCGTCGGACTAGACCACGTTATCTTGGTTAAAATCGCCTCAACCGCGGTCGTCACCAAATTGCTAGGTGGCAACAAAGATGACATCATTAACGCCGTATCCAACGCCTTTGTCGACGGCCAGAGCTTACGCACCTATCGCCATTCACCCAATACCGGCTCACGCAAATCTTGGGCAGCTGGCGATGCCACTAGCCGTGCGGTGCGCTTGGCTTGGATGACGCTGCAAGGCGAAATGGGTTACCCATCCGCCTTAACGGCCAAAACCTGGGGCTTTTACGACGTGTTGTTCAAAGGCAATGCCTTTAAATTCCAACGCAGCTATGGCTCCTATGTGATGGAACAAGTGCTATTCAAAATCTCCTTCCCGGCCGAGTTCCACGCACAAACAGCGGTGGAGTGCGCCATACAATTGCACGCCCAAGTAGGCAGCAAAGTGCAAACCATGGAGCAAATTGCGCAAATCGATAAAATCGTCATCACCACGCACGAATCCGCCATCCGCATTATTGATAAAACCGGCCCATTGGATAACCCCGCTGACCGTGACCACTGTATCCAATACATGGCCACCATAGGCTTATTAAAAGGCAACCTAACCGCCCAAGATTATGAAGATGCCGCCGCGGCAGACCCAAGAATAGACGCCATACGCGCCAAAATGACTTGCGTGGAAAAAGCCCAATACACCACCGATTACCATGACCCAGAAAAACGCTCTATCGCCAACGCCATACAAGTGTTTTTCAAAGACGGCAGCAACTCAGAAAACATCGCCGTGGAATACCCAATCGGCCACCGTCGTCGTCGTGGCCAAGGCATCCCAGAATTGGTGAAAAAATTCAAAGTGAATTTAGCCCGTCGCTTCGATGCCAAAAAACAAGCCGACATCTTGGCCTTGTGCTTGGATCAAGCGAAACTAGAAGCGACCCCAGTCAACCAGTTTGTTGACATGTTAGTGGCTTAAGCCAGTACTTTCTGCGAGCCGTTAACGCGACTTGCAGCAACCATTAAAAAGCCAGCCAACAATTTTGGCTGGCTTTTTAATGTAAAATAACGCTTTATTTACGCAGCTTTATAAGGCTTTACCATGTCTCTGACCACGCTCAATGCCCTATCCCCTCTGGATGGCCGCTATCAATCAAAATTAGACGCACTGCGCCCTTATTTTAGCGAATACGCGCTGATTAAACACCGCGCATGGGTGGAAGTAGAATGGCTTAAAGCCCTAGCAGCAGCCAGCGAATTGTCTGAAATTGCTGCCTTCAGCCCAGCTACCATCAAGGAACTGGATGCCGCCATTGCGAACTTTAGCGAGAGCGATGCGGCCCAAGTTAAAGCCATAGAAGCCCGCACCAATCACGATGTAAAAGCATTGGAATATTGGCTAAAAGACAAATTTGCGGCCAACCCGGAAATCAACAAAGCCAGCGAGTTCATCCACTTCGCTTGCACCTCAGAAGACATCAACAACCTATCGCACGGCCTGATGTTAAAAACCGCACGCGATGAGGTGATGCTACCCTTTTTAGCCAACTTAATGGCCCGCTTGAGAGAGCTTGCCACGCAATTGGCT
>CALFXV010000199.1 GCA_937957775.1 uncultured Methylotenera sp.
TTCACGTCCAGCGCCAGTTCGATGGTGCGCAGGTGTTCGTCGGTGGGGCCGCACAGGTGCGAGAGACGCGTGTTGTTCAGCGGGGTGAAGATGTGTTTGAGAATCAAGCTGATAATCCGGCAAAGCAGGGGGCCTGCGAAGGGGCGCCACAGAGGCGCTACCCCTGCATTGTCCCCAATTTGATCCGAACCGTGGCCTCGCTGGCCATCCACCACTCCAGAACCCCGGACTCCGCACCATGATCGGCAAACTCACAGGCATCGTCAGCGACAAAAATCCACCGCAAGTCATCATCGACTGCGGCGGCGTGGGCTACGAAGTGCTAGTGCCCATGAGCACTTTTTATAACCTGCCCGCCCTAGGTGAAAAAGTCGTGATGTTGACGCATTTTGTCGTGCGGGAAGATGCGCAATTGTTATACGGCTTTGGCAGCGAGCAAGAGCGCGCCACCTTTAGGCAGTTATTGAAAGTGAACGGCATAGGGGCGAAATCGGCTTTGTCCATATTGAGCGGCTTGTCTATAGACGACCTAGCCCAAGCCGTCGCCATGCAAGACAGTGCCATGCTGACCCGAGTACCTGGCGTGGGTAAGAAAACCGCCGAACGCTTGTTGCTAGAACTCAAAGATAAATTTAGCCTAGCCGGCCTTAATGCCGCCCAAGCCAATCAACCCAAATCGGCCGCCAGCGATGTACTCAATGCCCTTATTTCATTAGGGTACAATGAGCGTGAAGCCTTGGCTGCGGTGAAATTATTGCCCAGCGACAGCACGGTTGCAGAAGGCATTAAACAAGCTTTAAAATCCCTGTCAAAATAACCGTTATGCACGCTTGAGTTAGCGCATTGGTCTGCGCCGCGACGCAAGCGTATTGGAAAAAGCGCCCATGATAGAAACCGATCGCCTGATCGCCCCTGATACCGAAAGCCCACAAGAGGAGGCCTTGGAGCGTGCCTTGCGTCCTAAGTTATTGGACGAATACGTGGGCCAAGAAAAAGCCCGCAGTCAGTTGGAAATCTTCATCAACGCGGCGCGTGGTCGCAGTGAAGCGCTCGATCATGTTTTGCTGTTTGGCCCGCCTGGTTTGGGTAAAACCACTTTGGCGCACATCATTGCCAAAGAAATGGGCGTGAACATGCGTCAAACCTCGGGTCCGGTGTTGGAACGTGCCGGGGATTTAGCGGCCTTGCTGACCAATTTAGAACCCAATGACGTGTTGTTTATCGATGAGATTCATCGCTTGTCACCCGTGGTGGAAGAGATCTTGTACCCGGCCATGGAAGATTACCGCTTGGACATCATGATAGGTGAGGGGCCGGCTGCCCGCAGCGTGCGTTTGGATTTGCCGCCTTTTACCTTAATTGGCGCCACCACCCGTGCCGGCATGCTGACCAATCCCTTGCGCGATCGATTTGGCATCGTCTCCCGCCTGGAGTTTTACACGGCCGATGAGTTGGCGCGCATCGTTCAGCGCAGCGCCGGATTGTTGGACGTGGCCATGGTGGACACCGGATCATTGGAGATTGCCAAGCGTTCACGCGGTACGCCACGCATTGCCAACCGCTTATTACGTCGTGTGCGCGACTACGCGCAAGTTAAAGGTGATGGCACGGTGTCCGCGGAAGTGGCTGATGCCGCTTTAAAAATGTTGGACGTGGACAAGCTTGGTTTTGATGTCATGGACAGAAAGCTATTGCTGGCGGTGTTAGAAAAATTTGCCGGTGGCCCAGTGGGGTTGGATAATTTGGCAGCAGCCATAGGTGAAGAGCGTGAGACCATAGAAGACGTATTGGAACCCTACTTAATCCAGCAAGGTTATTTGATGCGCACGCCGCGTGGGCGCATGGCGACCCAGTTGGCCTATCAGCATTTTGGATTGGCGGTACCGAAAAATTTAATGACGGAAGATTGGCCAGCGTGACCCTATTTACTTGGCCTATACGCGTTTATTATGAAGACACCGATAGCGGTGGGGTGGTTTACCACTCTAATTATTTGAATTTCATGGAGCGGGCCAGAACAGAATGGTTGCGCGCCTTGGGCTATGAGCAAACGCAGTTAAAAGACCAACATGGGCTCATCATCGTCATCCACAGTCTGAGCATGCAGTTTAAAAAACCGGCTTATTTCAACGACATGCTGGCCGTCCACTGCGAGTTAAGCGAACTCGGGCGCAGCAGCTTAATCATGCAGCAAAGCATCAGTCGTGATGGGCTGGTGTTGATAGAAGCGCAGGTGAAAGCCGCCTTTGTTGATGCGGTTAGCTTTAAGCCTATAGGCGTGCCGGATGAAATGCGTCATAAAATACAATTGGAAAAACCACAGGAACTCCTATGACCGTAAGCGTTGCAAATGACATGTCTATTTTTTCACTGGTAGCAGGCGCCAGTCTGCCAGTTCAATTGGTGCTGGTGGTGTTAATCCTCACCTCCTTATTTTCTTGGTGGTATATCTTCATCAAGTTGGCCACCATTAAGCGCGCCGAAAGCAGTGCCGAGGAATTTGAGGCGGCTTTTTGGGCAGGCGGGGATTTAAATAGATTGTTTGACAGCCTAGGCGCTGGTAGGCGCAAAACCCAAGGCATGGCCAGTATCTTTGAAGCCGGCTTTAAAGAATACGTCAGGCATAAACAGCAATCGCGCATGGAAGTATCGGACGTCATGGAAGGCGCCAGACGCGCCATGCGTGCTGCCTATAACCGTGAGCTGGACAACTTAGACGCCCACTTACCATTCTTAGCTTCGGTCGGTTCGGTCAGCCCTTACATAGGTTTGTTTGGTACAGTTTGGGGCATCATGAATGCATTCCGTGGCTTGTCTAATGTCGCACAAGCCACCTTAAGCCAAGTGGCGCCAGGTATTGCCGAAGCGCTGGTGGCCACCGCCATCGGTTTGTTTGCGGCGATTCCAGCGGTGATTGCCTATAATCGCTTTGCCAGCTCCGTCGATCGCTTGTCGGTGCGTTACGAAAGCTTTATGGAAGAGTTCACCAATATCTTGCAAAGAAAAAGCTAAACCATGTCACGCAACCGTAAACGCCGCATGATGAATCAAATCAACGTCGTGCCTTACATAGACGTGACTTTGGTGTTGTTGGTCATCTTTATGGTGACCGCCCCCATGACCAATCCTGGCGTGGTGGACTTGCCCAAAGTAGGGCAGAGCCTTAAGCAATCTCCAGTCCCGCCTTTGGTTTTAACCGTTAAGCAGAACAATCAAATTGAATTTGACAATCAAGCCATGGCGCGTGATCAATTGTTGAGTAAGGTAAGGCAAGCGTTATCTGCATCGCCTGAACGGGCCGTGGTGATTGCCGCCGATAAAAACGTCAAATACGATGACGTGATTGCGGTGATGGATCTGCTCAAACAAAACCAGGTGGATAAGGTTGGCCTGTTGTTGTCGCCGGCCCAGTAATTTGCGCAGCGCATCATGATGATTAGGGCCTATGAAAAAGACGTGTCCTGGCAAGCCGGTATTTGGGCAATAGGCGTTCATTTGCTGTTGTTGGCGGCCTTGCTCTTGTCGTTCAATTGGAAAGCGACCCCGCCCATGCTGAATGTGGCAGAAGTCGAATTGTGGGACAGCCTGCCTCAACCTTCGCCGCCTTTGCCAGTGGCGCCACCCGTAGAAACCCCACCGCCAGTAGAAACACCGCCGCCCGCCGTGGTCAAAGAAGCCCCGCCGCCACCGCCAGAAAAAGTCGAAGCGCCAGCCCCTAAAGCCCCCGAAGTTGACATTGCTCTGGAAAAAAAACGCAAAGAACTTGAGCAAAAAAAAGCCGCCGAGCAATTGAAAAAAGAGCTGGCCCTAGCGCAAAAAAAACAATTGGCTGCCTTGCAAGCGGAAGCGCGTAAAGAAGAAATGCAAAACAGCGACAAGTTGTTAAAAGAAAACAAAGCCAATGAGATTTTGAAAAAACTGCAACAAGAAGCCTTAGCCGAAGAGCGTGCCGCGACTGAGCAAGCGGTCGCAAGCGATAAATCAGCCAAGTTGGCGGCCAGCGCCGGTGTGGTAGACGAGTACCGCAGTAAAATCCAAGCCAAAATTCGCGGTAATGTGAATAAAAGTTTGTGTGCCACGGCCAACCCTGAGCTTAAATTTGATATAGCCTTGCTGCCCACCGGTGAAATGACCGGCTTGCCTAAGCTGCTTAAATCCAGTGGCAATAAAGCCTGTGACGAGGCCGTGGAGCGGGCTATTATGGCTTCCCAGCCTTTGCCTGTGCCGACTGATGGCTTGGCATTTTCGCAATTTAGAAACCTAAAGTTGACGTTTAGGCCTAATGATTAAATTAGCTTTAGCTAATGGCAGTCGGACTAAAAAAGACTGCTAAATGTCATAATGCTAGGATAAATTTGCAGTAGAATCGACTTGCAGCATGTAAACTAAACCTTGGTCTGGACATGCCGCATTTCTCACGAAAAACATTTTAAGACATCATCTAAAAAAAGTGCTTATACCCATTGTACGTATCGTTCTACTTTTAGTGAGCTTATGCTTAAGTGGCCTGGCCCACTCCGCTTTAGAAATTGAGATCAGTGGTGGTGGCGCGCAACAACTACCGATTGCCATCGTGCCATTTGCACAAAGCCAGCCCGGTAGCGATGACCTCAGTCAAATCATCCAAGCGGATCTAAAACGCAGCGGTTTATTTCGCCTCTTGGAAACCGCTGGTGTAGTCAGTCGACCCAGCGACATCAGCCAGATTAAATACGCCGAGTGGGTGGCGTTGCAGGCGCAAGCCATGGCCGTGGGCAAGGTGGAACCCCTGCCTGGCAATCGCTACAACGTCAGTTTTCAATTGGTCGACGTGCTCAAGCAAACCCAGTTAGCCAGCGTGCAATATAACGTTACCGCCACTCAATTACGTGGCACCGCGCATAAAATAGCCGACGTGATTTACCAAAAATTAACCGGCGAAAGCGGCCTATTTTCCAGTCGTATTGCTTACGTGGCTAAGCTTAACGGACGCTATGCATTGCGCGTAGCCGATGTCGATGGGGAAAATGCGGTCACCATGGTTTCCTCAAAAGAGCCGATTATTTCACCGACTTGGTCCCCCGATGGCAGCAAAATGGCTTACGTGTCGTTTGAAAAGAAAAAACCCATCATTTATATCCAAACCCTGAGCGGCCAACGCACCATATTAGCCAGTTTTAAGGGTAACAACAGTGCCCCTGCTTGGTCGCCAGACGGGGGTAAGTTAGCCATTGTTTTAACCTATGGCGCCAATTCTCAGCTCTATACGATTAATGCCGATGGCAGTAATCTGCAGCCCTTAACTAAAAGCAGCGCCATCGATACCGAGCCCACTTGGTCGCCAGACGGACAGTGGATTTATTTCAGCTCCGATCGTGGAGGTCGTCCACAAATATACAAAGTAGCGGCCAGCGGTGGTGAGGTGCAAAGGGTGACCTTTGAGGGTACGTTCAATTTAAGTCCGCGTGTGTCACCCGATGGTAAGTTTTTGGCCATGGTGCGCAACGACGGCGGAAAATACCGATTGGCCCTGCAAGAGTTAGCCAGTGGGCAGGTGCAGATGTTGAGTGAAGGGGCGCAGGATGAGTCGCCCAGTTTTGCCCCTAATGGCCGTGTGTTGTTGTATGCAACCCGCAGTGGCAATAAAGGGGCATTGGCGGCGGTGTCCAGTGATGGTCGCGTGCAGCAGCGTTTAAATGAGTCCGGTGGCGATATCCGCGAGCCGGCTTGGGGTCCGTTAATTAAGTAGCAAATAATATTTTAGGCTGTGATGGCCTTATTAAGGAGAGCGATATGAACAGCAGCACATGGAACACTAAGCTATTAAGTAGCCTAGCCCTGGCTTTAATTTTGGCCGCTTGTAAAAGCACGCCCATGGTAGATAAACCGGCTGCAGTGGAAGACCGAAGCCCAGCCGCGGCCAGTGCGGCTAAGCCAGCAGAAGCCGCCCCTGCTGCGGTAGCCGACACTGCCGCAGTAAAAGAAGTGGTCATAGACGGCAATGCCGGCACTAACAGCAACAACCCATTGAAAGACCCGAATAACATTTTATCCAAACGTCAGGTTTACTTTGATTACGACAGCGATGCCGTTAAAGCCGAATACCGACCATTGATTGAAGCGCATGCTAAATACCTGTTGGCTAACCGCAACGCCAAGGTCATCGTACAAGGCAATACCGACGAGCGGGGCAGCCGCGAGTACAATTTATCTTTGGGTCAACGCCGTTCCGTGGCGGTCAAAAAATCCTTAAATTTACTCGGTGTGCAAGATGGGCAAATTGAAACGGTGAGCTTTGGTGAAGAAAAAGCCACGGCTAGCTGTGCCGATGAAAGCTGCGCCAAACAAAATCGCCGTGCTGACATCGTTTACGAAAACGAGTAAGACCTCAGCGGATTAAAGAGAAACCATGAAAAAACTGATACTGGCTAGTTTGTTAATTGTCACCGCGGCATTTGCTGCGCAAGGTCACGCGGCCTTGTTTGATGACAAGGAGGCGCGCAAGAAAATTTTAGAGTTGGAAGCCACCACAACGACTCAGCATCAGGCTGCGCAGG
>CALFXV010000200.1 GCA_937957775.1 uncultured Methylotenera sp.
TCCGTAATGGCCAATGGCAAGCGCCAACGGCTGGTGCAGCCAACACCGGTGGTGGCGGTGGCGGCGGATATTGGTGCTGTTCTAACAACAGCCCCAACACCATGAACGGTGGATCGGGTGTGGTAATAGTTAATATTCAAAATAGGCCTAGTTTGACCTTAAACGTTTTAAATGGCGGCACCAGTCCATTGGGCACTAATACTAGATTTGAGTCATTGGGTACGATAACGGTAAACACCAATTCGAATTACGCTATTGATGGCATTAGGCTTGCAGGCACGCTAGGGTTTATTAAAGGTGGTGCCGGCACGGTTTCTTTATTAAATGCATACGTATACAGTGGTTTAGTTGGGGTAACGAACGGTCGCTTAGAACTTGCTGATGATGGTTCGCATACCACGCGTTTATCCTCATTAAGCGTATTGGGTGGCTACTTCGATTTAGTGACACCACAAAACCTGGTTGTTGGAGGTTTGACCGTAAGCGAATCCGGACAAATGGAACACGTTATTAATCTGACCGTTAATGGGGCATCAAGCCTAGGCGGGACCATCAGCACAGCTGGCAGCCAAGATTACAATGGCGCCGTTGTCTTAAGCAGTGACGTCATTATTCAAACGGAAAACGACAGCCCTATTAAATTCATTTCCACCATTAATGATAGCGCCTATGGCCTGCATTCTTTGACACTAAAATCCGGTGTAAATGGAACGGGTTTAGCTACCATTAATGGACAGCTCGGTGGCACGCATGCAATCAAGTTGTTAACCATAGACGGACCGTCATCCCTTGGTGGGACGATAAACACCGTAGGCAATCAAACTTATAACGGGGACATCCGTCTGGTAGATCATGCAAGTTTGAACACGGTTACCGGCAATATTTATATCAATGGCGATGTTTTAGGTGATAGAACCTACGATACCGCTTTGGAGTTTTTAGGCTTAGGCAACTACCGCTACCGTGGTCTTGATTACGTGGCCAATAACGGCACCTCACCAACCAACATTTTTGTTTCATACGACGCCAACACCCAAACCTACACTTGGACGGCACCGTATGACACCACGATCGGCACCTTAATTGTAGGCGGTGGCGGAGCCGGTGGTTTAGGTGGTGGCGGTGCCGGTGGCGTGTTGTATTATTCTGGCATAGCCGTGACAAACGGTGACACCTTCCTGGTGACGGTAGGCGCAGGTGGAATCAATGGTGCAAACAATTCTTACTGGTCCGGTAGAAACGGTTCTAACTCTAGCTTTGACACTTACACTGCATTGGGCGGTGGCGGCGGTGCGGGGGCGGTTGATGCTAATGGCGGTTGCCCATACGGTTGCTGGCTACCCGGCTCAATTGGCGGCTCAGGCGGTGGTGGCTCTGTGGACTGGAACCGTAAAGGCGGTGCGGGCACGCTAGGACAAGGCTATGCTGGTGGCGACACCACCTTAGTTTGGAATTACCTCAATGGCAGTAACTACCAATATTGGCAAGCAGGTGGCGGCGGCGGTGCAGGCGGTTCTCCAGCTGGCATAGTGACCGCAACTTATCCCGGTCAAACCGGCACCAGCAACCCATGGAATCAACCGACTGTGGTGACTAGCAATGCATCCGGTAATGGCGGTGTTGGTCTGGTAAGCAACATAACGGGTGCACTGGTGTATTACGGTGGTGGCGGTGGCGGTGGTGTTGATGGCGGTCAGATTGCACCTAATACATGGGCACCCGGCACCCTAGGCGGCCTTGGCGGGGGCGGTAATGGCGGTTACTACACCGGGCCCAACCCATTGCCTGGTTTGCCTGCTCATACATGGATGGCCGGCACCAATGGCGCGGCCAATACTGGTGGCGGTGGCGGTGGGGGTATTTGGTGTTGCAACCCAGCCGGCTCTGGCGGCTCCGGCGTGGTCATTGTCAGTGTGCCTGTGGCGCATGGTGTAGCTGATTTAAGCTTGAACAGTGGCACTGGGCAGTATTTTATTAATGGCTCGCTAACCCACATTAATACCTTAGCATTGGCTTCCAACACACTTGCGCCAGTCCAAGGTGGTCAAGGGGTAACTTGGGCATCCCATGCAGCCACCGTTGATGGGGCTTATTTAGCGGATGTGCAACACTTTACTAAAAATGGTGTGGACAGCATCACCATAGAGCGTTTGCGCGCTAACTTTGGCGTGGTCACTGTCAATGAGGGCGATTTGTATTTAACCGATAACCAAGGCGCATTTACTTTTGCCGGGTTATCGCTGGCATCCAACAGCCATTTGCATTTACCAAACGTAGCAGATTTAACCGTAACGGGTAACACCTATCTAGCGAGTAACTTAGACATAACGGGCAACCAACATCAAACTTATCTGGGTGCAGTTCAGTTGGGCGGCAACATTGCCCTTAGTGCCGCTCAGACGATTGTGTTCGGCTCAACAATTGATGGCACCGTGGCTAACCTTTACGGCCTTGAAGTCAGCGCTGCAGCAGGCATTAGCTTTACGAATAATATCGGTAACGTAAACCGGCTTGCTTATTTAACGGTCAATAACGCAGCAACCTTACCGGCCTCAGTGAAAACTTGGGGCGACCAAGTATATAAATCTGCGGTTGTATTAAACAGCGACACCAACCTAAACGCCAGTGCTGCTAACTCAGCAATTTATTTACTTGGCGCAGTGGACGGCGTGACGGCCAAGGCTCAATCCTTAATCTTGGGTGCCGCGAAAGCCTACTTAATCGGCAATGTTGGCCAAACTAAGCAACTCAATGCGTTGACAGTCAATTCACAAAATATCTATCTTTTTGCAGACGTTTATACATGGAACTCGCAAACCTATAACGGCGACGTATGGATAGGTGACGGGGCAAACGTAAGCAGTGCAATCGGCGCTTCACTTGCCTCGGGCATTAACGGGACCTCAAATAGTTTCTTATCGGTGCTTGATTACAATATTTTTAATTACAACTACCGACAATGGCATAGTTATGCAAAATATTCAGCAACGAGTCGCGTTCGCACCCTGGTTTCTGAAGACCCAAGCATTAGCTTTAATGGTCGATTGAATGATTACGATGCCACCCCAACGCACACTTTATTGTTAGCTGCTATTTCAAATAACTGGGAAACACCGACCATTACCTTTAACGGTTCGGGTGATGTGCAACGCTTGTATTCAATCAATGCACAGACTATGTACCGCTGGGATCCCAATACCAGCTTTGGTAATATCAATTTTAATGGGATGACAGTATTAACCCAAACGGATCAAACTTACCGCACCACTTCCATGAGTACGCAGGCTAGAAATTACGCGCCTATCTTAGACATGCCGCCAGGTAAGTTAACGGTGATCTCACCAAACAGCTATAACCCGACTAATTTTGGTATTACCAACGGTGCAGCCCCTGGCACGGTGAAAATTTTGGTAACGGCGCCACCTAGCATAGGTAACCTAGGCACAAGCACATCAGTTAAAACCATCGTAACCTCAACTGGTTCCAGCACAACATCAAGCACCACCAGCTTCAATGGTGGAACAAGTGGGTCCACGGCTGGCGGAACGGGCGGCAATTCAGGCGGCAATTCAGGCGGCAATTCGGGTGGCAATTCGGGTGGCAATTCAGGCGGCAATTCAGGCGGCAATTCAGGCGGCAATTCAGGCGGCAATTCGGGCGGCAATTCGGGTGGCAATTCGGGTGGCAATTCGGGTGGCAATTCGGGTGGCAATTCGGG
>CALFXV010000201.1 GCA_937957775.1 uncultured Methylotenera sp.
AGCTAACGATACCTTGTGCGTAACCGCCCAAGCCGCCCACACCGGTTGAAGCGTTTGCCCCTTGCCCGCCCCACACTTCAATCAAGTAAAAGCCCGTGGCACTGGAAGTGAAGGTTTGTGAGCTGCCGGTGTAAGAGTAGTTGGTGGCCGAGCTACCAACGTAAGCGCCGCTGCCGCCCAAGCCAAAGTAGTTCAGTGCCGTGGTGTTGCCCACGCTACCGGCCACATCAATGGCACCGCTACCACTTAACAAATACAAGCTTTGGGCATTTGCTGACAAACCGTTCACGTTGCCACCAAACGTGATGCTGTTACCGGCCGAACTGTTGCCCATGGTAGACAGCGAAACGATGTTGTCGGAGATGGTCACGTTGCCGGTGTATTCTTGCGTGCCACCGGTCGTGACGTTGGCGTACAGCTTGGTTGGGCCATTCACCAACACATTGCCATTAAGGGTAATGGCGGCACCCAAGGTCACCGCCGTGCTGTTGCCCACTTTACCTATGGTTAAGCCTCCCAAGCTGCTAATCGGTGCATTGAAGGTGTAAGGGGTAGCAAAGCTGGACGCCGCCGATTGCACCACCAAGGTGCCGGCACCGCTAAAACCACTGGTAGCAAACGTCAAGGTGTCACGCTCAATCACCAGCTCGCCGGCATTGATGGTGGTGGCACCGGTGTAGGTATTGGCGCCGGTTAAGGTCAGGGTGTTGCTGGCATTTTTAACCAAAGCACCCGTGCCAGAGATCACCCCAGCATAGGTCAAATTGTCGCTGCGGTTAAAGGTCAGCGTGGCACTATTGGCGATGTTACCGGAACCCACGCTACCCGTTGTGCTGCCGCTGCCCACTTGCAAGGTACCGGCAGCGATAGTGGTGCCGCCGCTGTAGGTGTTCGCGCCGGTGAAAATGATGGTATTGGTGCCGTATTTAACAACGGAGCCTGTGCCGCTGATGACCACGGCGTGCGTTAAGTTGGCATTTTGATTAAAACCAAGCTGACCATTATTAACGATATCGCCGCTTATTCTACCGGCGGTTTGCAGCTCTAAATAACCGGCACTGATGGTGGTGCCGCCCGTGTAGGTGCTCACCCCAGTTAGGTATAAGGCGCCGGCGCCGGCTTTGGTGAAAGTGACATCGGTGCCGCTAATTACACCGGCATAAGCGCCATTACCTGACTGTGTAATCGTAAGCGCACGGCCTGAAGCTAAAGTCATATTAGCACCCGTTACCGTTGAAACGGTTAAGGCAATGTCACCCGTGCTGGTGTTACTGGTGGTTAAACTTCCTGTTAGGGTTAGGGCGCCCGCGTGTATGGTGATAGGTCCATTGATGTCCAGCGCATTACTATTGGTAATGTTGGCCGTGTTGCCGGATTTACCCAAGGTTAAGCCGCCCAATTTGGTCACTGAACTCAAGGTTTCATTAAAGGTATACGCGCTGCTGAAGCTGCTACCGCTTGGCTCCACCACTAGCGTGCCCGGGCCGATGAAGCTGCTGGCGGCCAAGCTAGGCGCATCATTGCGGAAGGTTAAGGTGCCGGCGCCTATGGTGGTGGCACCGCTGTAAGTGTTGGTGGCGGTGAGGATTAAATTACCCGCACCGGATTTAGTGAAGCCGTAGGTGGAGACCGTACCAGAGATAATACCAGACAAGGTTAACTGGGTGCCGGCCACGCTTAGGGTGCTGTTCGCCGCGGCTAAGGATACCGTGCCACTTAAGCTGGAAGTGCCGGTGCTGCTTGCGATCGTTCCGCCATTAAGGGTGATGGCTTCTGCACCCACCGTTACATTTTGCAAGTCTAAAGTCGCGCCACTGGCCACGGTCACCCCACCTGCCGTGGTACCCAAACCTGTCGCGTTGCTCACAGCCAAGGTACCGGCATTGACAGTAATTGCGCCGACATTAGCATTGGCGCCTGAGACTGTCATGGTACCTAAACCGGCTTTTGTGAAGCCCATAGGATAAGATGTACTAGAATCAGTAAGCGCAGCACTGACTAATAAATCATTGGCAGCAACACCATCGGCAATCGTGAATACGCTGGTACCTAAATCGGCACGCAAGTCAATTCTGCCGGCAATCGCCGCCTCAGCAGTTGGGTTGGTCACGTTAACCGTCACACCACCCCACATCCAATAGGATGTTGTTGAAGCAGAGCTTGTTCCGCTATTGGATCTTAAGGTACCGCCACCGTTGAAGTTAAGGGTGGCATTCCAAATATGCTGATACCCACCCACGGCCTCAACCAAACCGCCATTGATGTTAATGGTGGTAACGCGGTTTGTGTTCCAACCAAAGGCACCCGGGTTATTCTTAAGTTGGACTATGCCGTTGGCGTTGACGGTCAGTGTGCCAAGACCAAAATCGACGCCAATATTTGCCCAGCTATCCAGCATCCCTTGCAATAAATCGAGCGCCACCACCTCAATCGAGTTGCTG
>CALFXV010000202.1 GCA_937957775.1 uncultured Methylotenera sp.
GTACAAAACCTCGACCCGATGGTGTGCCGGTATCGGTCGCCCACATGCCACTGAGTTTATTAAACTCAGCGGCCATGTTAATGTTATTGGCAAGGGTGTAATTGGCCGTTGAATCCATAGCCATCAATTGCAATTGGTGGCTGTTAGTGATGCTGGTGCTGTATTCGGACTGCAAGAATGGGCGGGTTTCACCGTCTATCATGAACCAAGTGCCAGCGTTATTTGGATTGTTGATATCAACAGTAAAATCCCAGCCTGTATCCGTGTAGGTGGATTTCATTAATAGCTCAGCCGTAGTTTTGCCATAGCTAGCATCTGAGCCCGCAGAAATTAATTGACCAGTGGTGTCAATGTCCCAGAAGCTAGAAGTAACTGTTCCACCATCGTTTTGGCCTATCAAACCACCTGCAAAAAAAGTGTCCCCGCTGACGCTGCCAGTAGCGTAGCTTTGATCAACGCTCGCCGAACTGGCATTGCCATTGGTATTGTTGGAATTTTGATTAACACCAAGCAAGCCGCCAACCCTTCCGCTGCTGGTGATTGTTACTGCACCGGTGGCATAACTTTTGTTGATGCTTGCAACGCTTTCACTGCTTGTAATTGAACTTCCGCTACTGCCAGTGACTGCCAAAGTGCTGCGATTTAACCCAACCAACCCACCCACATTTTCATCACCATGCACCGTGCCCGTGGCATAACTATTTCGTATATCAACTGTGCGAGTGCTATTCGATATGGTTACGTTATCAATAAAATTAATGCTAATTTCACTGTCGTTTAGACCAACCAAGCCACCAACGCTATTAGTGCCGACTACGTTACCAGTGGCGTAACTATTGCTAATGCGACTGGTGCCATTGTCGTTATCAATTACGCCCCCGTAGCCAAACACTGCAGTCAACACCTCTTGATTTGCGCCTACTAAGCCTCCAACCCCATAATAGCCATTCACATTTCCTAGCGCTTGGCTATTGCTGATGGTTCCTCCATCGCGGTTTTGGCCTACTAAGCCACCGGCTCTATAATGGCCAGAAACTAATCCACTGGCGTAACTTTCTGCAATACTAGCGAATTGGTTTTTACCTACTAATCCGCCTGTGGCATCGGTTCCTGTAATGCTACCAGTAGCATAACTGTTACTTATTGAACTGCCGTCATAGTTGTAGCCCACCAGCCCACCGACATCGTCTTGCCCGCTAACCCTGCCCGTGGCATAGCTGTTAAGCACCA
>CALFXV010000203.1 GCA_937957775.1 uncultured Methylotenera sp.
CGCTGATGGCAGCCCCGTCAAAGGTCAAGTCTTTGCACGCATCGTCAACCGCGCAGGCCCTGCTTCGCAACCCCTGCTGGTGCAGACCAACCCCGTACCCTACAAACCGGCCAGCCTCGACACCACCCAAGCCACCCTGGTCTCGCGCGGTCGCGAGAACATGAACGGCGAAGTGTTTGACGAGCAAACCATCGCCCCCAGCGACTGGGCCTGGGCCCAGTGCGACGCGCAAAACCCCTTCCCTGGCAAACCCGACCCGACACAGATTTGCCTGAAAAACGGCTTTGATGCCAAGCGCCTGTACCAAGTGGTTTTCACGGCACAAGACCCTTATGTGCTGGGCATCGGCTTTGCCGCTTGGCGCGATGTGGCGGTGTTCTTCAAACACGCCAAGGCCGACGACACGGGCACGCCCAACCCGGTGGCCAACGCCGTCACGCACAGCATTGCGCGGGGCGTGTCGCAGTCGGGCAATTACCTGCGCGGTTGGCTGCACCTGGGCTTCAACCAAGATGAAGCCGGCAAGACTGTGCACGAGGGCCTGTGGCCCATCATCGCGGGCCGCCGCATTGCGCTCAACTTCCGCTGGGCGCAGCCCGATGGCGTGCTGGAGCTGTACCAAGCGGGCAGCGAAGGCCCGCAGTGGTGGCTGCCCCACCCCGATCCGGTGCGCGGCACGCCTGCAGCGGGCATTCTCGACCGCTGCACCCAGACCCGCACTTGCCCCAAAATCATGGAGCACTTTGGCTCCGCTGAAGTCTGGACTTTGAAGCTGACGCCCGAGTGGATCGGCACCGACGCCAAGCAAGACTTGCCGCTGCCGCCCAATGTGCGCCGTTACTACATCGCCAGCAGCAACCACGGCGGTGGCGCAGGCGGCTTTGATACTATTGGGGCAGCAGGAACAAATGGATTAGGCGGTGGTGGCGGTGGTTCACAAACTACCTCAACGGCATCGGGCGGCTCCGGTGTGGTTATTGTTCGCTATGCAGGTACAAGCGCCATGGCAACGGGGGGTACTGTTACAACTTCCGGAAATAGCACTATCCATACTTTTTCGACAGTTGGCAGTGCTAACTTTGTTGTCAATGGATCATTCTCTGCTTCATTAACTGGCGTCATTTCAGGAACAGAAACCTTAACTGTTAATGCAACAGGCGGAACATTAACTTTCGCTGGTGCTAATACCCACAGTGGTGCTACCACAATCTCAGCAGGAACGCTCATTCTTGCCAATTCAAGTGGAACAAGTCTTCATGATAGTAGTGCTCTCAACATCGCCACTGGTGCAATACTTGATCTGCGCTACAACGAGACAATTGCCTCTCTTGCTGGTGGCGGCACAGTAACAACAGGCAGCGCAGGGGCTAAAACGCTGACGGTTGGTAACGATAATTCATCCACAACATTCAGTGGCATCATTCAAAACGGTTCTGGTTCAATCGCACTTACAAAAGTAGGGTCAGGCACATTAACGCTCACAGGCAACAGTACCTTGACTGGTTTGACGACAGTGAGTGCAGGTACGCTGAAATTTGCTCCATCATCAAACTTCACTATGTATTTGTATGGAGACATAGTTAATAACGCAGAAATTACTTTTGATGGAACTGCCGGGGGGTCGGTTTTCCTTACAAACGCATCTGGTGCTGGTACATGGAATGTGACTGGTACGACTAGCACTAGAGGCCAATACGACAGCCGTCTAGTGCTTTGGGGAAATGCGACCATTTCAGGTCAAGTGACATTGACAAACTATGGTAACTTTTTTCTTGAAGGCACTGGCATCAACGCAACTTCCCCCATCAATCTTGATGGCGCAAATACCTATTTCAATATATATAGTCTAAGCAATACCGTGATGAAGATTGGTGCGCTGAGCGGTAACGGAAGAGTAGAGGCAGCGGGTGCTGGCGTGCAGACTTTATCTTTAGGTAATGACAATGGCTCAGCCACGTTTAGTGGTGTCATTGCAAATTCATCTGCAGTGATGGCCTTAACTAAAGCAGGGTCAGGCACTCAAACGCTTTCTGGGACTAATACTTACACTGGTGTCATCACCATCTCTGGCGGCACTTTATCCGTTGCAACCCTAGCAAATGGTGCATCAAACAGTAATATTGGTGCATCAAGTAATGTGGCGGGCAACTTGGTGTTTGATGGTGGAACGCTTAAATATACTGGCGCTGCCGTCAGCACCGATCGTTTATTCACCATTACTAACAACGGCGGCGGCATTGATGCTTCCGGCACGGGCGCGTTGACATTCACAGCGACGGGTTCAATTGCTTACACCGGCACCAACGCACGGACATTTACTCTGACTGGAAGCAATACAGGGGATAACAAGTTATCAGGAGTATTGGCTAACAATACTGGTCTAACGAGCTTAGCTAAATCTGCTGCTGGTTCTTGGATAGTCTCAGGCACAAATACTTACTCAGGCACCACAACGATCTCGGCTGGTACCTTATCGGTTGGAACACTGGCCAATGGCGGATCCAATAGTAATATAGGTGCATCAAGTAATGCAGCTACAAACTTGGTCATCAATGGCGGCACACTCAAATACACCGGCGCAGCTGTGACGACGGATCGTTTATTTACAGTGGGTGCAAATGGGGCAACGATTGATTCATCAGGTACTGGCGCGTTAACTTTTGGTAATTCAGGCACATTAGGCACAACAGCCGCTACTTCGCCTACCCTAACCTTAACCGGTTCAGCGAACGGTATCTTAACTCCTGTTTTTAGTAACCCTGCGACTTCAGGTGCCTCGGCCTTGACTAAGTCGGGAACTGGCACATGGACCTTGACTGGCAATAGCACTTATACGGGCATAAGTACTATTTCTGCCGGCACCCTGCAAGTGGGGAACGGCTCCACCACTGGCTCATCGGGGTCAGGCGACGTGACCAATAACGGCACCCTTAAATTTGATTTGTCCGCAGACACCACCATCGCCAACAACATTTCAGGCACGGGTGCCATAGAAGTGGTAGCCAGATACAACCGATTCTATGACTCAACCGCCAGCACTAGCTTGTCCAATAGTGTTTATCAGCGCATTGCTGGCAATACCACGGTAGCGGAACTGCTTAATAGGTTAGCTGGTGGGTATATACAAGGTACGGCAGCAACCGGTGAAGCGGGCGTTAATAATAAAGTATACGACGCCAACACTAACACCGGCAGCTTTTACATCCTTTATCAAGATGCGATGTACACCAAACGGCAAAGAGTGCTGTTGCAACAAAATGGCGTGAACGTAGACGCGAAAGTGGACAGTAGTATTTTGGAGTACCTGGATAACACCTCCACGGCGTTATTGAATCCTACCAACACTACCGCTTTTAATGGGGATATGGGCTATGCCGTTGGCTCCACTGGCTCGGGTTACGGTGTAAGGGGTTTGGATCAATCCACTAAGATTACCTTTACCGGCAATTTAAGCCACACCGGCACGACCACCCTCACGGCCGCCACTTTCCCAACAAGCAGTGGCTCTTGTGGCACGGTCGGTATTATTTGCGTTAAATACCTCAACCCAGCCATGCAAATTTCCGGCGGCATAGGTAACACCGCCATCACCAATAACGGCGTGCTGGTATTTGCTAATACCTCGGCACAAACCATTAATGCCGTGATGAGCGGATCCGGCGTAGTCATCAACAACGCAAGCGGCAACGTAACCTTGTCGGCCAGCAACACCTTTAGTGGCAATATCTTTTTGCAAGCTGGCAAAATGCTAGCCGGCAATAATGCTGCATTTGGAACGGCGCCGTTTTATCAAGTCAGTGGTTTAGCCTCCACCGTCGATTTAAACGGTAAAACCATTGCCAATAATTTCTATCTTTTAGGCAATGGCCCTGCTAGCGCGGGCGCCATGATTAACGGCGACAGCAGCAACGCCGCCACCGTCAGTGGTACGGTAACTTTATATGCAAACAGTTCAATAGGTGGAGTCGGCAACTTTACTGTGAACGGCATTGTGTCTGGCAGCGGCTTTACGCTAACAAAAATTGGCGATGGCACCGTGACACTCAGTGCCGCCAACACTTACAGCGGCGGCACGACCATTTCAGGCGGTACCTTAAAACTCGGCATCAGTTCAACTGGCACTACTTCTAGCATTACTAACGGTGCGTTGGGGACTGGCGCATTGACCGTGTCATCGGGCGCGTCCTTGGATCTAAATGGTAAAGCCTTGCTGAATGCTCTCACCATCAGTGGTACGGGTATCAGCGCTGGCGGTGCCTTAATTAACAGTGACGCGACTAATGCCGCCACCGTGAGCAATACCATTGCCATGGCAGCCAGCAGTTCCGTGGGCGGCGCCGGTAATTTTACG
>CALFXV010000204.1 GCA_937957775.1 uncultured Methylotenera sp.
TGGATCCACCGCCTACGCATGCTACCACCGAGTCGGGTTGACGACCTATCATTTCCATCATTTGCTGCTTGGACTCGAAGCCTATGACAGCCTGAAAATCCCGCACCATCATAGGGTAAGGGTGCGGACCGGCTACCGTACCTATGATGTAAAAAGTATTGTGCACATTGGTCACCCAATCGCGCATCGCTTCATTAAGCGCATCTTTTAAAGTTTTGGAACCACTTTCAACCGGCACCACGGTCGCGCCCAATAACTTCATTCTAAATACATTAGGCGCTTGCCGTTTGACGTCTTCGCTACCCATGTACACCACGCATTCCAGGCCTAACCTAGCGGCAATGGTTGCGGTCGCCACGCCGTGCTGACCTGCACCGGTTTCAGCAATCACGCGAGGCTTGCCCATGCGTTTAGCCAATAAAGCTTGGCCTATGGTGTTATTGATTTTATGTGCGCCGGTATGGTTTAAATCTTCACGCTTTAAATAAATTTGCGCCCCACCGACTTTGTCTGACAAGCGCTTTGCATGGTAAATAGGACTAGGACGGCCAACAAAATGCTTAAGATCGTAAGCGTACTCGGCTAAAAATACCGGATCGTAACGGTATTTTTCATACATCACGCGCAATTCTTCTAAGGCCTCAACCAAAGTTTCGGCAACAAATGTACCTCCGTACTGACCAAAATGGCCTCGCGCATCTGGCATGTCATAAAGCTGCATGTTTATTTCCCCACGTTTAATATTTATGTAAACGCCTAGGCGTTTACGCTAGCCACTCACTGCCTGCATAAAGCGTGCAATTTTAGCTTGGTCTTTAATGCCTTTGGCCGATTCAACGCCACCACTGACGTCCACCGCATAAGGTCTAATTTGCCCAATGGCCAAAGCCACATTAGCATCGTTTAATCCACCAGCCAGAATAAGCACTGGCGTTACAAACGACCTGTCTGTGGTCATGCTAGCAGGGATTAAGTTCCAATCAAATGCATGACCGGTGCCCCCTGCTTGCCCTTCTGTGTAAGTATCCAGCAGCAAGGCCTTGGCTGCTGAAAAATCTTTTGCACATTGTAACAAATTTGTCTCAGGCTTAACCCGTATTGCTTTGATAAATGGCAAGCCATATGCTGCGCATTGCTCAGGCGTTTCGTCGCCATGAAATTGCAAGGTATCCAAATGCACAGCGGCCAACACCGAACGTATAAAATCTGGGGTAGCATCGACAAACAGACCGACTACGTTAACAAAGGCAGGCAGATCGCGACTAATGGCAGCGGCTTGCACCACACTGACGTTGCGTGCACTCTGCTCATAAAACACCAACCCTATGGCGTCCGCGCCTGCTGCCACAGCAGCGAGTGCATCCTCAAGGCGGGTAATACCGCAAATTTTAACTCGGGTTCTCAATCGTTTTGTCTCATTCTAGGCTAGCAACATGACCCATTTAGTCACAGCGTTATTGTAACGCTTAAATCACCAAGGTAATGGATTTCGCATCGTTTTTCGCTAGCGGTAGGCCCCATTTTTCATGGTAGCGAACTTGCGTCAGATAAAGGCCGCATGGGGAAAATGTAGGCGGAGCCAAATTTCGGTCGCGTTGCGCTAACATGGCCTGCATATAACTAGCCGGGTAAGCCCCTTTGCCTATATAG
>CALFXV010000205.1 GCA_937957775.1 uncultured Methylotenera sp.
TTTTATTAGCCTGCATTACCAAGACTTATACTGGCCGGCGTTCAATGTGGCCGACAGCGCCATTTGCCTGGGCGTAGGCTTGCTGATTTTAGACAGCTTTAAACGCCCGTCTAGCGCAAAGTAATGCTAGAAGCGGCAAAAACAATGCCGCTGTGATGCCCGTCCCTATTGGCCTGCAGGCCTTCCTGTATTTGGTTTGAGGGCTTGCCCTAGCTTAAACAGCGCCAAACTCACTCCCCCAACCAATAAACCCAGCAAGGCATCGAAGATTAAGGGCGCGACTAGGGCCAGGGCCGAGCCGATAGCCGGCAAAGCATGCAGCCAACTGACGATATACGTGGCGCCATGGTGCCACAGCGGAAAGCCGTGGCCTATGATGCTGCCGCCCACCATGAACATGGCCAAGGTGCCGATGACGGACAAGCTGCGCATCAACAGCGGGGCAAAGGCCAGCAATTGTTGGCCCAATTTGCGTTGGCATTGAGCATACAGCCCAGGTCCTTTTTTTAGCAGCAAATACAAACCCAAGTCGTCCAGTTTGACGATGGCGGCGACCAGGCCGTAAACGCCGACTGTCATTAATAGGGCGATGCTGCTCACCACCGTGGCTTGCAGACTGAATGCCGCGCCAGCGACAGTGCCCAAGGCGATGACGATGATTTCCGCAGACAAAATAAAGTCAGTGCGGATGGCGCCTTTAATCTTTTCTTCTTCCAATGCCAGCAGATCGACCTTGGCGTCCGCCAATGCAGCGCTTAAGGCCGCTTGATGGTTATCCGCTTCGCTGCTATGACTGAGTTTGTGGGCAATTTTTTCAAAGCCCTCAAAGCATAAATACACGCCGCCGGCCATGAGTAAAGGCAAGATGGCGGCTGGAGCAAAGTAGCTGATGGTTAGCGCGCTGGGCACCAGGATGAGTTTGTTTATAAACGAGCCTTTTGCCACCGCCCATACCACCGGCAGTTCGCGTTCGGCGTGCACGCCGGCCACTTGTTGGGCATTCAAGGCTAAGTCGTCGCCTAACACACCGGCGGTTTTTTTAGCCGCCACTTGCGTCATCACCGACACGTCATCGAGTATGGAGGCAATGTCATCCAATAATGCCAGTAAGCTGCCTGCGGCCATGGGGTTTTCCTTATTCTTTAATGGGGTGTTTGCTGAGTTTTCTTTGCAGGGTGCGTCTGTGCATATTCAAGCTACGGGCGGTGGCCGAGATGTTGCCGTCGTGTTCACTCAATACCCGTTGTATGTGTTCCCATTCTAGGCGATCCACGGATAACGGCAAGCTAGCCAGTTCGATGTCAGTGTCGCCGTTTTGTTTGCCAAAGGCGGCGACGATTTCATCGGCATCCACCGGTTTGGCCAAGTAATGCGTCGCGCCCAATTTTATCGCTTCAATTGCCGTGCTGATGCTGGCATAGCCGGTTAACACCACGATGCGCGTGCCAGCTTGCAAGCTAGCGAGTTGGCGCACCAACACCAGGCCGGAATTGCCAGCCATTTTGAGGTCGACCACGGCGTACTCCGGCGGGTCTTGCTCTGCCAGCGCAAAAGCGCTTTCGGCACTGTTGGCGGTGCTGACTAAAAAGCCGCGTTTATGCATGGCGGGCGCCAGCACGCTTAAAAATTCCTCGTCGTCATCGACCAACAATAGCGTGGGGTTCTCAACTGCTGCAAAGGCGTTCATGAGCTGACCTTTAATTTGGCTAGCGGCAATTTAACCGTTGTTAACACGCCGCCTTCGGCGTGGTTATTAAAGCTTAATTCCCCGTCATAACGGGCTAGGGTGGTTCGCGTTAAATAAACGCCTAAGCCCATGCCGTCAGCCTGTTTGGAACTAAAGAAGGGTGTGCCTATTTTTTGTTTGGCCTCCAAGCTTAAGCCTTTGCCAAAATCGCGGATGTGCAGGGTGAGCAGCTTGTCTGTCCATTGCGCGTCAAACAGTATGCGTGCCGGCGATTCGTCGGCGGCATTGTCCAGTAAATTTAAAAGGGCTTGGCTTAGGGTTCTGTCCATGCTCACTTGCGGTGAGGCCGTGTCTTTAGGCATGCAAACGACCAATTCGGTGGCCGGCCTGGTATCACGCCAACGTTGCAAAGCCTCGCTAATAAACGCAGCTAAAGGCAAGCCTGCGCCGGCTTCTGCCCTAGCGAGGCCAGCGTTACGGGTGATCGACGAGAGGATTTCTTTGCAGCGGGCGATTTGCTTTTGCATCAGCGAGAGTTGCTGCAATAGCTCGGGCTGCGCGGCGTAATCTTGCGTCAGTTCTTTGGCCACCACCGCCATGGTCGCAAGCGGCGTGCCCAATTCGTGCGCGGCGCTGGTGGCCAGCGTGCCTAAGGCCAGCATGCGTTCGCTTTCTAATGCCTGCTCACGCACGCTGGCAATGGCTTGGTCGTAGTCGCGTAAATTTTGGCCTATGCGGGCGATGAAGATGGCAACAATGACCGTGCTCACAACAAAGCCTATCCACATGCCCAGCAAATGAATGTCCAGTTGCACGCTGTCTTGGTCGGCTAATTGCGCATGCAAATGCAAGTGCGACAGCGGCACGTGGTAGAACATTAGCAAGGTATAACAAGTGATGCACAAGCTGGCAATCAACCAAGCGTAGCCGGCACGCAAGGCCACGGCAGCTACCGTGATGGGCAACAAATACATCCAAATAAAGGGGTTGCTGTAGCCGCCGCTGAAATAAAAAAGCACGCTTAAAGCCAACACGTCGCCTAGCAATTGCAGCAGCAATTCAAGTTGGCTGATGGCTTGATGGGTTTGCGCGGTGTGCTGGAGTCGCCACCATGCTATGAGGCTAAATAAACCCAGTGCGCCTATGGCTAGGCTTAAGGGCAACACCGGCAAAGGCACGGCCGCTTGGCGCAGGCTAACTATCACTAAGCCGAGCGCCAGCATGATGACGCCGCGCAACATGATTAGACGTTGCATGTTTAAACGGGTGGCATTTAAAAAAGAGGCGTTGCTGGTGGGCATGCGATGGCTAAGTTAATAATGGTTACTCGGCATTATAAAGCCTAAGCAAAAATAATAGGCCGATCTGGGGTGCGACATATTGTCGCGCGACAATATGCCACATTCCATAAAATTAATTTGTCCTCTACCATACGGCCGTCTAATTAAATAATGGATTTGCTGTTGATGAAAAGACCTATTTGTATTGTTTTTTTCTTACTCATGCCTATGCAGTTTGCTTATGCCGAACACGATCATGACCTCGATCAAGTGGAGGTGCAGGCACCCATTATAGATAGCCGCATTCTTAAGCACCCGGCCACGGTGGAAACCTACGATAGGCAACAAATTGCCGATAGCATTAATGCGGCTACGGTAGCGCAAACCTTAAAATATTTGCCCAGCATACAAGTGCGTGAGCGATTTATTGGTGACCGAAATGGCATCATAGCCACGCGGACTGCGGGCACGCTATCCAGTGCGCAAAGTATGCTGTTTGCGGACGGTGTGTTGCTATCCAATTTGTTGGGCAATTCTTTTGGCTACCCGCCACGCTGGGGCTTGATTATGCCCGAAGAGGTCGAGAGCATTAGCATGATGTATGGGCCTTTTTCTGCGCTGTATGCGGGCAATTCGTTTGGTGGTGTCATGAGTTTGCACACGCGCATGCCGGAAAAATTGGAAAGCCACGCTACGGTACAAACCTTTATGCAGGACTTTTCTTTGTACGGCACAAGCGAACATTACCAGGGTCAGCATTTAACCGCTTCATTGGGCAATAAAGTGAACGATTTTGCTTTCTGGTTGGGCGTTGATTACTTGGAAAACAAAGGCCAGCCCATGGGTTTTTCAACGAGTGCCTTATCCACTACAACATCGACAGCCAACTCGGTTACTGGCGCTTATCAGGATAAGGACGTAACGAACGCGAATCGGATAGTATTTGGTGCAAACAGCATGGAAGACGTCAAGCAAACCGACGTTAAATTTAAAGCCAGCTATGACATTAGCCCGCAGCTTAAAGTCGCTTACACCATAGGCTTGTGGGACTTACACAGTGAAACGGATGTGCAAAGCTACATCAAAGCCAGCAATGGCGATACCGTTTACAACAACAAGGTCAGTTTTAATGGAAAATCTTACAGCGTGACGGGTTTAAGTCCAGGTCGTGCTGAGGCTTTTCATATCATGCAAGCGCTGGACATTAAATCGGACAGCAAAGGCTTTTTTGATTGGGAATTAACCCTATCCGATTTTAATTATCAAAAAGACAACAATGCCAGTTCGACTGCCAGCTCCAGTTCTACAACCGATCTGAATGCAGGCAACCCATACCTAAGTCGAAGCGGAACGGTAACCGACATGCAGGGTACAGGCTGGTTAGCTTTTGAGGCGCGCGGGACATTGCATCCGGCCAACCACACGGTCGATATTGGCTACCACTTTGATCATTATGCATTGCGCAGTGTGGTCTACAACACAACAGATTGGACTGTTGGGGGTAAAGATACATTGAAATCAGCAGCACAAGGTGACACTCGTACTCAAGCTGTGTACGTGCAGGATAAATGGCAATTAGACGCAAAATGGGCATTGACTTTAGGGGGGCGCGCAGAACATTGGCAGGCCAGTAATGGCCAAAATAGACCAACAGCAAGCACCACATTAAGCTATGCCGATCGCTCGGATAATAAATTTTCACCTAAGCTGTCACTTAGTTTTGAACCGCAACCGGCTTGGGGCTTCAGGGCTTCTTACGGTCAAGCATACCGCTTTCCTACCGTGGCGGAAATGTATCAATCATTGCAAAATGGCAGCACCGTTTATTTTGTAGCGAGCAATCCTGATTTAAAACCGGAGCAAGTTAAAGCTGGAGAGTCAACAGCGGAGCGGCGTTTTCAAAACGGTTTGTTGCGGATAAGTTTATTCCATGAGGATAAATACGACGCCTTGATTTCACAAACCTTTGCAACCAACACGGCCATTCCCTATGACACCGGCACATGCACCCGGAACGGTGGTTGCAGTTTTATACAAAATGTAGGCCACATCCGCACACGTGGGTTGGAAATGTCGACCCAGTGGCAAGATGCCTTTGTGCATGGCTTGGATTTGCAAGGCAGCGCCACCTTTACCGACGCGGAAGTATTGGCTAATGAGGGAGCGCCGACAACAATTGGCAATAAGCCCACGCGCATACCCAAAAATATGTTTAAAGCAGTCGCCAGTTATCACCAAGGCAAGCACCTTACCTACAGTCTAGCGGCACGCTATAGCGGCAGGCAGTTTACCAACTTGAGTAATAGCGACATTAATCCGGATACCTTTGGCGGCGCGAGCAATTTTTTCATCATGGATGCAAAAGCCAATTATCAATTTGCCGACCGCTTCACCGTGAGCGTGGGCATGGACAACATCAATAATTGCAAATCGTATGTGTCGCATCCTTATCCGCATCGCACCACCTATCTGCAGGCAAAGTTTGATTATTAACAACAATCAAAAAATCGGCTTTAACTGCATTACAATGCCTACTTTCATTTCAGCCTAGGGTATCTTGGCTGAAATGCCACATCAATTTTAAGTCTGTTATTGCATATGAAGTTATTCATTAAGTTATGCCTGTTATTCGTCTGCGGCTTAGCATTAGCCCATGAAGAGCACACCAAGTACCAGGCCGGAAGCCTAGCTGTCAGCGTGGCCATGGATGCACAAGGGGCGGTGTGGAGGGTGGCTGAAAAGGACGGCATGGTCATGGTCGACGTGAGTCGTGATTTAGCGAAAACCTTTTCTAAACCGCTAGCCGTGAATAGCGCGCCGCAAAAAATTGGTGCGGATGGCGAGGCTAGGCCAAAAATTGCCATAGGCCAGCAAGGGCAGGTTTACGTCACATGGACTGAAGCGCTAAAACAACCTTATGCTGGTTATATTTGGTTTGCTCGGTCACTTAATCAAGTTAAGAGTTTCGAGAAGCCTTATATCGTTCACCAAGACCGTGCTGAAATCACCCATCGCTTTGATTCGATCAACCTAGCTAAAAACGGCACAATCACCGTAAGCTGGGTGGATAAACGCGACCTAATTGCAGCCAAAGCAGCCGGTAAGCCTTACGAAGGGGCTGCCATTTACTATGCGCGATCATTGGACAATGGCGCTAGTTTTGCTGCAGAAAAGAAACTGGCTGACAGCAGTTGTGAATGTTGCCGCATAGCCATGACCAACAAGCCCGATGGCACGGCGGTGGCCATGTGGCGTCACGTC
>CALFXV010000206.1 GCA_937957775.1 uncultured Methylotenera sp.
GCAGTCAGCGCCAATTGCACTTGATTGCCAGCATGCAAAAAAACCAAGACGGCGAATTAAAACCGGTGGCCAACAGTTTGTTGGGCGCTTTGTGGCCGGCCGTGGCTAAAGCATTTATGGAGACGCCAGAGCAGGCACCGCTAGCCGCGACGACCAAAGGCTTAGACCCGCGTCAATTCAAATCACAATTGCAACGCCTACCCAGTGCGGCGTACGCGCAGGGCAGCGTGGGCTTAAGCCCGCTGCAAACACCCATAACTAAGGTCAATATTGATGCCGGCAACGCAGCAGCCACGCAAAGCAGCCCGCTTGGTCTAGAGGATTTATACAAAGATTGCGGCACGCTGGCGCACGCTTACATGGAGCTGTTGGCGCAACGCGCCGGTTTGGCTAGTTCGGCGGTGGCGGCATGGCATAAGCCTATGCGGCGTTGGTTAATGCGCTTGGGTCACAGCGAAAGTGCAGCCAAGCAGGGCGCGGATATTGTTATGGCTGCCTTGCAGACCACCTTGGCCAGTCAGGCAGGGCAGTGGGTGTTGCAAGATCACGATCAAGCGGCCAGCGAGTTAAGCCTAATGCAGGCAAGCGAGAGTGGTACTAAAAACCACGTGATAGACCGCACCTTTATTGAACAAGGCACGCGCTGGATCATAGACTACAAACTTGGTATGGCGGATGAAGCAGGAAGCAGTGTGGCGGGCGCCGAAGCCCACCGGCCACAATTAGCCCGATACGCCAGTTTGTTTGCCGATGCCGGCTTGCCGATTAAAACCGCGGTTTTGTTTTTGAGCACTGGGCGCCTGGTCGAACTGTAATGCTTAGTGTTTTAGGTGGCGACGCACGTACCAAAACACAAAGACCAGGCCGGCGGCCACGATCAAATAATGGAACTGGTGGAAATACACTTCCAAGCTAGCCCAGTTCTCGCCAAATTTCATGCCGGCGTAAGCCAACAACCAGCACCAGATGAATGAGCCTATGAAGGTGTAGACGATAAACACACTCATGTTCATGCGCACTACCCCAGCCGGGAAGGCGATAAAGGTGCGCACGGCCGGTAGCATGCGAGCGATAAAGATGATGATTTCGCCGTGTTTTTCAAACAAGCGATCGGCCAAATCCAAATCCTTTTTGGACAGTAAGATGTACTTGCCGTATTTTTCTGCCAAAGGGCGCCCACCGAACATGCCCACGTAATAAGCCGGAATGGAGCCCACTACGCAGCCTATGGCGCCAGCTAAGGCAACCATGAGCAAGGTCATTTCACCCTTAAACACCAAGAAGCCGGCGAACGGCATGATGATTTCCGAGGGCAGGGGTATGCAAGCCGATTCTATGGCCATCAACAACACGATGCCGGCATAGCCCATGGAGGAAATGACGCCCATGATCCAAGCGGCGACTAAGGTGATCAGTTTGGCAAACACGGTCTATCCTATCTAAAGGTCTTTAACAGGGTTTTTACAAATTCAGTGCGTAGATTAATGTCAGCCAAGGCCAATGTCACGCGCAATTTATCCGGCCCATTCATGCGGCAACGCCTGTCTCTTTGCAATAAGTCTATGAGCTTAGTCGGGTCGATGTCGGCCTTGGGGTTGAATTGCAGTTGTATGGCCTCACTGCTGGCGTCGATTTTAATGATGCCTATGGCCTTGGCCGCGATGCGTAAACGGTGGCAAGCGATCAATGCTTCGCCTTGTTCAGGCAGCAAACCAAAGCGGTCTATCAGTTCCTCTTGCATGCTATCCAAGTCGTCGTCGTTTTCGCAATTGGCTAAACGCTTGTAGATCACCAAGCGCTCGTGCACGTCCGGGCAATATTGGTTGGTCAGCAAGGCCGGGGTATGCAGGTTGATTTCCGTGGTGACGCCCAAGGGTGCATTTAAATCCGGTTCTTTGCCGGCTTTGAGTTGCTTGACGGCGTGATTCAACATGTCCGAATACAGGTGGAAGCCGATCTCTTGCATTTCGCCACTTTGGCTGTCGCCTAACAATTCACCGGCGCCGCGAATTTCTAGATCGTGCATGGCTAAGTGGAAGCCGGCACCCAAATCTTCCATCAGTTGGATGGCATCCAGGCGTTTTTGCGCTTGGCTGGTGATTTTACGGTCGGGATCGGTCAGCAAATAAGCGTAAGCCTGGTGGTGCGATCTGCCGACACGGCCGCGCAATTGGTGCATTTGCGCTAAGCCAAACATATCGGCTTTATTCAATATGATGGTGTTAGCGGTAGGCACGTCTATGCCGGTTTCTATGATGGTGGTGCACAGCAATAAATTGTAGCGCTGGTTGTAGAAGTCACGCATGACGTGTTCCAGTTCGCGCTCGCGCAGTTGACCATGCGCTACCGCAATGCGGGCATCGGGCAAGATGCGCTCGAGTTTTTCACGCATGGAATGAATGGTATCCACTTCATTGTGCAGAAAATACACTTGGCCGCCGCGCTTAAATTCACGGGTGGCCGCTTCGCGTATAATGCCTTCTGAGTAATCGGTGTGGAAGGTCTTGATGCTCAAGCGTTTTTGCGGCGGCGTGCTTATGATGGAAAACTCACGCAAGCCTTCCATTGCCATGCTGAGCGTGCGTGGAATAGGGGTGGCGGTGAGCGTTAGTACGTCAACTTCAGCCCGCAGTGCTTTGAGCTGCTCTTTTTGGCGCACGCCGAAACGGTGTTCTTCATCAATGATAATCAAACCTAAATTTTTAAATTTAATGTCATTTTGAATAAGCCTATGTGTACCAATGATGATATCAATTTCACCATTTGCTAATTTTACAAGTGACTCAGCTTGTTCTTTTTTGGATTTAAAACGAGAAATTTCAGCAATCTTGATAGGAGACTCTGAAAAACGATCCATAAAATTATTGTAATGCTGCTCAGCAAGAAGTGTTGTAGGA
>CALFXV010000207.1 GCA_937957775.1 uncultured Methylotenera sp.
CTGACTTTATCGACTAAAAATCTTTAGTTAAGCGCACGCTTTAGTGGCAATAACGCGCTGTTATGCTGTTGTTTTATTGGCCGCCAGCCTGCTGGTGGCCTGCGTTAGTTTGCCAGAGCGCACCTATCATGTAAGTCCACAGCAAGTTCAGAGAAAAATACACGAGCGCTTCACCGCGCCCATTCCCCCGCTCAAAGTTTTTCAAGTTAACTTACTTAATCCCGTGGTTAGCTTTGAGCAAAAAAACGGTCGCATGGAAACACGTTTCGATGTGAAGCTCAGCCATAAACCAAGCGGAAAGACCTACAGCGGCAAGGTCATGGTCTCGGGCGAGTTGCAATTTGACGCTGTGACCAATGCCATTGTATTAAATGAGGTGGAAGTCGATCAGCTTAGTTTGGACGGCGAGAAGACTAGCTACATGGAATTTGCCAACGTGGTGGCACAAAGCTTGGCAGCGGAAAAATTAAACGGTGTCAGTCTGTATGCCTTCAAGCCTCAAGATTTGAAATTCGGCAACGACTACTACCAAGTCAAATCCATGCAAATTACCGATCGCGGTTTGCAGATTACCTTTAGCCGCATTGGCCAGCCATAAGCAGTCGTTTAGACTATCAAGGCGGCCATGACTTGCCGGCCTTCACTCATCAATATGTTATAGGTGCGGCAGGCGGCGGCCGTGCTCATGCATTCTATGGCGATGCCATTTTCTGCTAAGGCAAAGTAAGGGGCGCCCGTCAAAAAATGCTGCTTTTTGCCTGTGCCCAGAAGCAAAACTTCCACCTGATGCTGGCGGTGTAATTCGATTAACTTAGCGACTTGGTTCAAGCCAATCTCATTGCAGAGTTTGACGTCCCAATCGTGCAAACACAGTTCTGGCATGACGATAAGGCTATGGCCAAAACGCTGCTTGTTGATTTCGATGTAAGTCTCGCTGTAAGCGGTAATTAAATTTAAGTTTGTCTGCGTGTTTAGGTGCAATTTCATGGGCGTTACTGTGCTCTATTAGTGCCGGTCTTAACCGGCTTACATTGAACCAAATAGCCATTCTAATGTAAACTAACGCCTTTAACTATTGCGCTTTATTAATTAAAAATTAATAAGCTGGCCTGGCATCATGCAAGCATCCAATCAAAAAAAATTAGAAAAATCCAATAAGCTGGCCAACGTTTGTTACGACATACGTGGCCCGGTGCTGCAGCGTGCCCGTCAAATGGAAGAAGAGGGCCAACGCATCATCAAGTTAAACATAGGCAATCCAGCGGCGTTTGGCTTCGAAGTGCCTGAAGAGATTCAGCAAGACGTCATACGCAATATGTCTAAAGCCGGTGGTTACACCGATAGCAAAGGCTTGTTTGAACCACGCAAAGCCATCATGCACAGTACGCAAGCTAAGCATATTAAAGGCGTAACGGTAGACGACATTATTATTGGTAACGGCGTGTCTGAACTGATTGTGATGGCCATGCAAGGCTTGTTAAATAATGGCGACCAAGTGCTGGTGCCTATGCCAGATTACCCCTTATGGACGGCTGCTGTAACCTTGGCCGGCGGTACCGCGCGGCATTACCTGTGCGATGAGGCCAGCGGTTGGATGCCGGATCTTAAAGACATAGAATCTAAAATCACTGCTAACACCCGCGGCATCGTCGTTATAAACCCAAATAACCCGACTGGCGCATTGTACCCACCGGCGATATTGCAAGGCATCATAGAGATTGCTAGGCACCACGGCTTGGTCATTTTTGCCGATGAAATTTACGACAAAGTGCTCTACGATGGTCATACCCACACGTCCATCGCATCTTTGGCCGATGATGTTTTATTCGTTACCTTTAATGGCTTGTCTAAAAACTATCGTACTTGCGGTTATCGCGCTGGTTGGTTGATTATTTCTGGTGAAAAGAAACACGCTAAAGATTACATCGAAGGCTTGAATATGCTTGCTTCGATGCGTCTGTGTGCGAACGTGCCAGGTCAATATGCAATTCAAACAGCGCTTGGTGGATATCAAAGCATCAATGATTTAGTCGGTGAGGGTGGCCGTCTTGCAAAGCAGCGCGATCTCGCTTGGAAATTAATTACGGACATTCCTGGCGTCACTTGTGTCAAGCCTAAATCTGCTTTGTATTTATTCCCAAGGTTAGATCCTGAGATTTATCCAATTGAAGATTTGGTTTGGGATAACACGAATAAGGCATTACTGTTCCGCGCCGATATTTTGAATATAGCCAATTTAGATGATGCAAGCTTAGGCGCACTGCTTGAGCGCTTGGAAAATAATGAGCTTGACGAGTACGGTGATATCGCCACGCTGATCGGTATCGAGTTTGATGAAAATACGCCCTGGGGTCAGCTAACCGTATTGGAGTTGAAGCTGCTTATTCATCTTGCCTTAAAGCAACTTGACGAGGCGCATGAGCTAGTTGGTGCCTTCCTCCAGTACAACGACAATACGGTCGAGCGTAAATTGTTTTATCAGGCGCTAAATGCAGTGCTAGAGATTTTGCTAGATGACGATCTTGAGCTTGAAAACTACATAGTGAATTTTCGCCGGATGTATGGTGACGAGAGAATGGATGCCGTCGTGGGCGCGGTGGACGGTACAGTCCGATTCTATGGTTTGACTCCCACAAACATGAAGTTAGATGGTCTAGACAGACATCATCGCCTGATTGATAGCTATAAGAAACTTCATGCTGCTAGAGTAAAGGCTGCAGCTCTCGGTGCTTAGGGTAGGAAGCAAGAGCCTTTTGTCTCTGTTTTTCAGTGTTTGCCCAAGGCTTATCGGCTATTGACCCTTTTTTCGGGCTGGAAGGGAGTTTCATTTATAATTTCATCTCTTGGCCTGGTAGCTCAGTCGGTAGAGCAGAGGATTGAAAATCCTTGTGTCGGT
>CALFXV010000208.1 GCA_937957775.1 uncultured Methylotenera sp.
GACCAAAGCACCGACCATATTGCGCACCTGGTGTTGCAGGAAGGCATTGGCTGAAAAATCGAACAGCACATACGCTCCTTGCGTTTGCACCTGCGCTTTAGTCATGGTTCTAATTGGGCTTTTTGCTTGGCATTCGGCAGCGCGAAATGCACTAAAGTCATGCTCACCAATTAGATATGAAGCGGCTTCTGCCATGGCGGCTACATTCAGCGGCAAATGAAACCAGCCGGCTTTGCTGGCCATCAGCGCCGATGAAACGGGGGCGTTATACAAGATGTATTGGTAACTGCGCTCTAAGGCAGAAAAACGCGCGTGAAAATCCTCATCAACAGGCTGCGCCCATTCCACGCGGACGCTACTAGGGAGATAGGCATTGACGCCTCGCACCCAAGCAGACAGAGGCCTGTCGCTGTCGGTGTCAAAATGCACCACCTGCCCCAGCCCATGCACACCGGTATCGGTTCTGCCTGCGGCATGCAAACGTATCGGATGAAGCGCAATTTTAGCCAAAGCCAATTCTAGGGCATCTTGCACACCGCATGCGCTTGGCTGACTTTGCCAGCCACAAAAACCAGAGCCGTCATAGGCCACACCCAAAGCCAGCCTCATGCTTGCCCCATTTTTAAAAACTCTGCTACGCCAACCAATCTGCTCAAACTTAAGCCCATCAGGGCCAGCAACATTAAACCTAGCAAGGCTTTATCGTACCAACTGAAAGCCGGTTGCGCCATAACCAATGAGGGTGTTGCATCAGACTCATCAGATGCTAATGCCAGCTTATCGAGTTGAGAAAAATCCAGCTTAAGCTTGGGCTGCACCGCCATTTGCTCCACGTAATGCAGCGTGAGCAACAACCTCACCGTGAAGCGCTCCACATTCAATCCCACTAGCCGCAATGGCGACAACAAAGTCCATAAGCCGGCCATCAATTGGCTTTTATTAGTGCTAGCAAATAAGGCTGACAAGCTAGCCACGGCGATTAGCAACTTGGCTATTTGCATCAGGCCGAGGTGCAAGCCCTCAAAGCTGGGGGCCACGTTTAATGGCAAAAATGCTAGGTATTCTCCGGGTGTGGCGTAGGCATAAACCAAAAGCAAGGACAAGAACAACCATCGCATGCGCTTAATCAATTGCGAAAAATGCGGAAAATTGAGCACGGCAGCCAACAGGCAGATAAGGCCGCAAAGGGCTGCGATGGAAGATGCGCTTAAATACTGCAGTAGCAGCAATAGGAAGAAAAAACAGGCTATTTTTACAAATGGATGCATAAAAATACGCGCCGTATGCAGACCTTAAGTCTCAGTGGCTTTTGGCTTTTTTGTGCTGGGTGCGATGGCATTGGCCAGGGTCAATTCATCATCGGTCTCGCTTAGGTCTAAGCTTATCGCCGAGAGGTCTATGCGTATCACTTCCATGTCGCCGTCTGCTGCAGTCACTTCATTGGCATCGGTCTTGATGTAGCTAGTTTGCCCGGTTTTTTTCTTGGCTTTTGTTTTACCAAGAGGCAACGTCGGCTCCGCTGGCTTAACTGGCAATACGGCAGGCTCTGTGAAATTAAGGTCTAGCCCGGCCAAATCCACAGGCGGCGCATCACTAGCCGCACTAAGCGCTTCGCCAGACAGATCACCTTCAGCCTTTGCATGCGGGTTAGCTTGGCCTTTAAAATCGAGTAAGTTCGCTCTGCGCTTATTGCTGCGGCTTAACCAAGTGAAGGCGGCAACGATGGCCAATAAGGTTAAAGATAAAACCAACCAATCTGCCCAAACGGCCCGCTTAGGCTTGAGTTTTGCCTGCTTGGCGTCATTGGCTAGTTTCGCTTCTGTAGCGTGCTTCTGCAGATTGGCCATGGATTGGTTTTTAAGTCGCAACAATTGCTGCATGTCTTGGATTTGTTTTTGCAAGGCTTGGGCGCGCGCTTCGGATTCTTGTAGGGATTTCTCACGCGCCGTGGCGTCTTCTTGCAATGCCATTAGTTTGGCGTCGGCCGACTTCGCCGCTTCCTTGCCACCCGCGCTCAATTTAACTACGTCATCATTTGTGGTCTTGACCTTTTCCGCATCGTCTTTGGCACTGGCAATTTTGCCGGATGCCGATTGTGCCTGCACGGCATCGGGGCGAGCCACCTGAGTCAAAACCTTATTGGCTAAAGCAGCACGGTAGGCTTGCCAATTACTGGCATGCAATTTTACTTCGGCTGTCGCTGCAGCGGCTTGGGTGGCCAACAATTCGGCTGGCGATGGCAATGCTAAGGTTTGCCCAGTTTTTAATCGGTTCATGTTACCCGCCTCGAAGGCTTGTGGGTTGGCTTGGTACAAACCCAAGAGCATTTGATCTAAACTCACGCCTTCTTGCGGCATGGCTTTAGCCAAGCTAGACAAAGTATCCCCAGGCTTGCTGACTAAGGCTAATGGTCGTGCTTGATCAACTTGGTCTGAGGACTGGTCAGGCAGCATTGCGGTTTGCAATTGATTATCGATATTGCTCGCCTCGCCACTCGCCAGTGGTGCGACTATTGCCTCGGGTTCTGTTTGTGCCAGTTGCGGGGGATCCAGCAACACGATGTATTGTTTTTGCAAGCGACCGGCTGCCCAATCGAGTTGCAGCAAAAGATCCAAATACGGCTCATTAATTGGCAAGCTAGAGCTAAGCTTTAATACCGCTAAACCTTGTGGGTTTTGTTGCAATTCAACTTTAAGGTCAAGGTAAAGGGATTGATAACGAATGCCTTGTTTAGCGTAGGCTTGCTCGCTGGCAAGCGCGGCCTGCAAACCACTTAATGACTCCTGTGGCTCCAATAGCACCTCAACTTCAGCCAACAAGGCTTCGCCTAGGTTAGAACTTAGATTCAAGCTACCTAAACTGGCGGCGTGACTTAGCGGTGCCAACATCAGGCTAAGTAGCAAAAACAACACCGGCATAGATTTAATCTTGCTCACGCTCACCCGCTATTATTTTTCAATTAAGATGCGCAACATGCGGCGCAAGGGCTCAGCAGCACCCCAAAGCAACTGATCGCCCACGGTAAAGGCCGATAAATACTCACCGCCCATGCTCAATTTACGCAAACGGCCCACCGGGGTCATCAACTTGCCGGTGACGGCGGCTGGCGTTAATTCACGCATGCTGATTTCACGCTCATTGGGCACCACCTTGGCCCATGGGTTGGCTTCCGCTAGCATGGCCTCAATCTCATCTAGTGGCACATTTTTTGTTAACTTGATGGTCAAAGCCTGACTGTGACAACGCATGGCGCCAATGCGCACGCATAGTCCATCAATCAAAATAGGATGGGCTTCGCGGCCTAAGATCTTATTGGTTTCAACGCCACCCTTCCATTCCTCTTTACTTTGGCCATTACCTAGGTCTTTGTCTATCCACGGAATCAAGCTGCCAGCCAAGGCGACGCCAAAATTTTCCGTGGGGAATTGTGCGTCGCGCAATGTGCTAGCGACACGACGGTCTATGTCTAAAATAGCCGAAGCCGGGTCGGCCAATAAGCCACTGACAGAGGCATGGGCTGCGCCCATTTGTTTGAGTAATTCGCGCATATTTTGCGCGCCGGCACCGGATGCTGCCTGATAGGTCATGGAGGTGGCCCACTCAACCAAATTGGCTTTGAATAAGCCATTTAATGCCATCAACATCAAGGACACGGTGCAATTGCCGCCCACCCAATTTTTGTTACCAGCAGCATAGGCCGCTTGAATCACATGCATATTGACCGGATCAAGCACGATTACCGCGTCTTTTTCCATACGCAATGTTGAGGCCGCGTCTATCCAATGCCCCGCCCAGCCTTCTGCGCGCAGCTTAGGGAACATCTCGCTGGTGTAATCGCCACCTTGGCAGGAAATAATCACGTCCATGGCTTTCAATTGCGCCACACTCATGGCATCTTGCAATGGCGGCGTGTCTTTGCCTACGTTAGGGGCGGCACCACCAATTTGCGACGTGGTAAAAAATTGCGGGTCTATCAAGGCAAAATCCTGCTCTTCCATCATGCGCTGCATCAGCACAGAACCCACCATGCCACGCCAACCGACCAAACCCACTTTTAACATACGCTGCATCCTAAACTTCTAAATATCCGTTATTTTAAATTACCACTGCGACTTTACAGCGCTGCCACCACGGCATCGCCCATCTCACTGCAACCCACTTGCTTGCAACCATCCGTCGCAATATCGGCGGTGCGGTAACCTTGCGCCAAGGCTTTTTTAACGGCATTTTCTATGCGCAAGGCATTGCTTTCATCGTTAAAGGTATAACGCAACATCATCGCTGCCGACAATATCGTCGCCAATGGGTTGGCAATGTTTTTACCGGCGATATCGGGTGCCGAGCCATGACTAGGCTCGTACATGCCTTTGTTGTTTTCATCCAACGAGGCCGACGGCAGCATGCCTATGGAGCCGGTTAGCATAGAAGCTTCATCGGAAAGAATGTCGCCAAAAATATTACCCGTCACCATCACGTCAAATTGCTTAGGCGCACGAATTAACTGCATGGCGGCGTTATCCACGTACATATGGCTTAATTCCACTTCAGGGTACTCAGCCGATAGCTCTATCATGACTTGGCGCCATAACTCGGTGGTTTCCAATACGTTGGCTTTGTCCACGGAACAGACTTTGGCTTTCTGACCGGGTTGACGGCGCTTCATGGCAATGTCAAAGGCAACGCGACCTATGCGACGAATTTCGGATTCACAGTAGCGCATGGTGTTAATGCCTTCGCGCTCGCCGTTCGACAACGTGCTGATGCCACGCGGTTGGCCAAAATAGATGTCGCCGGTGAGCTCACGGACTATCATAATGTCCAGACCGGACACCACTTCCGGTTTCAATGTAGAAGCGCCAGCTAATTCTGGATAAAGTAAGGCTGGTCGCAAGTTAGCGAATAGATTCAATGCCTTACGTATGCGCAATAAACCGCGTTCAGGGCGTAAATGGCGCTCCAACTTGTCGTATTTCCAATCGCCTACCGCGCCCAACAACACCGCATCCGAATCCAAAGCCAATTGCAATGTGGCGTCCGGCAGTGGATCGCCTGACGCTTCGTAACCT
>CALFXV010000209.1 GCA_937957775.1 uncultured Methylotenera sp.
GCATTCAAAGCTGTTTTTCACTTCTTTTACGTCGTCTTTAAAGCGTTTTAAGGAGTCCAACTCACCACTATGAATGATGACGTTATTGCGCAATACACGCACGTGTGAATTGCGTTTAATCAACCCGTCTTGTACATAACAACCGGCAATCGCACCCACTTTAGAAATACGGAATACTTCACGAATTTCCACGGTACCTATCATGCTTTCTTTTTGCTCTGGGGCCAACATGCCACCTAAAGCCGCTTTAATTTCATCCACGGCTTCGTAAATAATGTTGTAGTAACGCACGTCCACACCCAGGGTTTCGATCAGTTTGCGCGCGCCTGAATCGGCACGCACGTTGAAGCCTATCAATACACCTTTGGATGCAGCTGCCAAGTTGACATCGGATTCGCTGATCGCACCGACACCGGTGTGGATAACGTTAACTTTAACTTCTGATGTAGAGAGTTTTTGTAGGCTGGTAGACAGCGCTTCGTAAGAACCTTGTACGTCGGATTTAATGATTAAACCTAATGTTTGCGCAACGCCTTCGCCCATTTGATCAAACATGTTTTCTAACTTAGCCGCTTGTTGTTTTGCCAATTTCGTGTCGCGGAATTTACCTTGACGGAAGTTGGCAATTTCACGTGCTTTGCGCTCATCGTTAAGCACGATCATCTCTTCACCGGCGCTAGGCACATCGGATAAACCTTGGATTTCAACTGGCATAGACGGGCCGGCTTCTTGTATGTCTTTACCGGACTCGTCCAACATGGCACGCACTTTACCAAAGGTGTTGCCGGCTAGAATCATGTCGCCGCGCTTTAGGGTACCGGACGTCACCAAGATGGTCGCCACGGAACCGCGGCCTTTATCTAAACGGCCTTCTATCACCAAGCCTTTGGCCGGTGTGTTTTTAGGGGCTTTTAGCTCCAATATTTCCGCTTGCAATAGAACGGCTTCTAGAAGCTCGTCTATGCCTTGGCCGGTTTTGGCCGACACGGCTCTAAACATCACGTCGCCACCAAATTCTTCTGGCACCACTTCTTGTGACACCAATTCCATTTTGACGCGCTCAGGCTCGGCACCCGGCTTGTCTATCTTGTTGATCGCTACCACCAAAGGCACGCCCGCTGCTTTTGCATGGTGGATGGCTTCTATGGTTTGTGGCATGACGCCATCATCGGCAGACACCACCAATATCACCACGTCGGTGGCTTTTGCACCGCGGGCACGCATGGCGGTAAACGCTTCATGGCCCGGGGTATCAAGGAAGGTTACCATGCCGCGCGGTGTTTCCACGTGGTAGGCACCGATGTGTTGGGTAATGCCACCGGCTTCACCGGAAGCCACGCGACTGCGGCGTATGTAATCCAGCAAGGAGGTTTTACCATGGTCCACGTGACCCATCACCGTCACAACCGGTGGACGTGGCTCTAACACTGCTGCCGCATGCTCGGCTTCTTCTAAGAAAGTTTCTGGGTCGTTCGGGGCCGCGGCCGATGCTTTATGGCCCATTTCTTCGACGATAATGATGGCCGTTTCTTGATCCAATACTTGGTTGATGGTCACCATCATGCCCATGCCCATCAGCGCTTTAATCACTTCACCGGATTTAACCGCCATCTTGTGTGCTAACTCAGCCACAGTGATGGTTTCTGGTACCAATACCTCGTGCACAATGGCCTCGGTTGGGGCATTGAATGCATGTTGCGCATCGTCATCGCCCTGGTGTTTGTGTTTGCCCTTAGGCGCGCGCCAGCCAGGCTTGCCGGCCGTGATGTCGCCGCGTGTTTTTAATCCGCGTTTTTTATTTTCTGCGTCTGTCCATTCTTTGTTGTTGCCTTTGCCTTTTTTGGCATCTTTACCCAATGCTGGTTTTGCCGCGCCGTCTTTGGCCACGGGTTTATGCAAGGTGCCTTCAGATAATTTGGCGGCTTTTTCTTTGGCTAACTCGGCTTCGGCCACACGCTTGGCTTCATCCTCTAATCGCTTCTGCGCCAATTCTTGTTTTTTACGTCGGTCTTCGGCTTGCATGGCGGCCAAAGTAGAATGCCTTTTGGCTTCTTGCTCACGCAAGGCAATTTCATCGGCACCGAGCAAATCTTTACGGTTGATGGTTTTAACTGGCGCTTCCGCCACCACTGACTCTACTTCAGGCGCGATTTCCGCAAGCACTGGCTCGACTTCTGCCACAAGCTCCACTTCGACCGCTGGCGCCGCTTCCGCGACTTGCGCAACGGCGTTGGCCGCCTCTGTGGCAGCCGCTTCCATGGTTGCGCTGTCTAAAGGTTGTTCAATGACGCGTTTTTTTCTGATTTCAACCTGGATGGTACGGGCCTTACCGGTATTGTCGGTTTTTTTAATTTCCGAGCTGGATTTACGCGTTAAGGTAATTTTGTTTTTTGGCGCCAATGTACCGTGCTCTTTACGTAAGTGATCCAGCAAGGCGGTTTTATCCGCTTCGCTTAATTGATCTTCCGCAAGGGATTTATTTACTCCAGCACTTTTTAGCTGCTCTAATAACAGTGCTGTTGGCAATTTTAATTCGCCAGCAAATTGTTCTACGGTTGTTTGTGCCATCTTCTTACTCCAGTGTTCTTTTTCTGCGCTTAATTGCCCAGTATTACTGCTTACTTCTTTAAGCGCTTAAGCAAACCAAGGTGCGCGAGCGGTCATAATCAATGTTTTGGCGCGCTCCGCATCCATCGCGGTTAACTCCACCAATTCATCCACGGCCAATTCGGCTAATGCGTCCATGGTGGCAATGCCTTTTGATGCAAGCAAATGCGCCGTCGCTTCGTCCATGCCGTCCATGCCTAGCAAATCAGCCGACGCTTCATCCACGCCTTCTTCTTTAGCGATGGCTTCGGTTAACAAAGCCGCACGAGCGCGTTTACGCAATTCTTCAATGGTGTCTTCGTCAAAGGCTTCGATTTCATTCATTTCAGCCAATGGCACGTAGGCAATTTCTTCCAAGGTACTGAAGCCTTCTTGCACTAAAATTTCTGCCACTTCGGCATCCACATCCAGTTTTTGCATGAACAACTGGCTAACACCAGAGAACTCATCTTGGCTCTTCTGTTCCGCTTGATCCACCGTCAAGATATTCAAGGTCCAGCCGGTTAATTCGGAAGCCAAACGCACATTCTGACCGTTACGACCAATCGCCAGCGCCAATTGTTCTTCGTCCACCACCACGTCCATGCTATGCGTGTCTTCGTCGACCACGATGCTGGTGACTTCAGCCGGTGACATGGCATTAATCACAAACTGAGCAGGCTCTATGCTCCACAACACGATGTCCACGCGCTCGCCGGCTAATTCTGCTGTAACGGCTTGTACGCGTGAACCACGCATACCCACGCAGGTACCCACAGGATCGATACGTTGATCGTTTGATTTAACGGCAATTTTTGAACGCAAACCAGGATCACGCGCAGCAGCTCGGATTTCCAATAAGCCTTCTTCGATTTCTGGCACTTCCAATTCAAATAAGCGCACTAAAAAGTCCGGTGTAATACGGGATAAAATCAATTGCGGGCCACGGCCACCACGCTCAATACGAGATAGGTAAGCGCGCACGCGATCGCCCACGCGTAAGTTCTCTTTTGGGATCATTTGCTCACGTGGCAATAGCGATTCAATGCGACCCACTTCTATGATGGCATTGCCTTTTTCCATGCGCTTAATCACGCCGGTGACCATTTTTTCATCGCGCGCTAAGAAGTCTTCCAGGATTTGCTCGCGCTCGGCTTCACGGACTTTTTGCAAGATCACTTGCTTAGCCGCTTGCGCGCCGATACGACCAAATTCGATGCTTTCTAATGGTTCTTCGTAATAATCGCCTATGTTTAAGCCTTTAGCGTGCTCGCTTTCTTCGTCGATTTGGTAATTAGAGTTCTCCAACAAATCGTACTCAACGTATTGCCAGCGTCTATAGGTTTTGTATTCACCGGTTTCTCGGTCAATTTGCACGCGCACATCGGCGTCATCATGGTGTTTTTTCTTGGTAGCAGAAGCCAACGCCAATTCAAGCGCGATAAATATCACTTCTTCAGTCACATTTTTTTCATGCGCTAACGCATCAACCAATAATAAAATTTCACGACTCATGTTGCTCTCCGACTGTCAATTTGCAGGCTAAACTGCATTCATTAAATTAAATATTTCTTACTTCTAGGCCACTGTGGCAATGATTTCCGCCATCAAAATACTGGACTTAAACGCGACTTATCGATGTTGCTGATCGCGATTTTTTGCATCACACCGTCGCACTCCAACAGCAATTGGCCCGCTTCTACGCCACGCAGTATGCCTAAAAAATTCTTTTTACTGACTGTTTCTTCTTTGTTATCTTTTGCATTCACGTGCACTTCAGTTACAGCCACACGCAGTTTTACCGTAGCGCGTTCACCGACAAAGCGCATAAAATTGGCTTCGGTCTTTAACACCCGATCCATGCCCGGTGACGACACTTCCAACCTGTCGTAATCGATGTCATTTTCTACCGCCAATAGGTTGCCCAATTGGTTGCTGACCAGGCTGCAATCATCAATGTTGACGCTGTCTTTAATATCGACAGGATTAAGCTTGTCGATAAAAACGCGCAGTAGTTTGCCGCGATTGGATATTTCCAAATCGACCAATTCGAAGCCCAGCTGCTCAACCGCAGTCGTTATCAATGTAGGCAAATCTTGCATTTTAAAACCCTTAAATCACCGCTAAACTTAAAACACATGCACATAAGTTGCAGAAACAAAAAATGGGCACAAAGCCCATCGAAAAATTCTGCGTTCATTATACC
>CALFXV010000210.1 GCA_937957775.1 uncultured Methylotenera sp.
ATTCACCCAAGCGCAAATCGCGTATGATTTCGACACGCTCCACCGTGTCAATGTCACTGTGCAAATAACGCACCTTAATGCCGTGCTCACTTAAATAGTCAGTTAAATCTTCCGCCATGCGTTTGGTCAACGTGGTAGCCAAGACGCGCTCACCGACCGCCACGCGCAATTTAATCTCGCCAAGTAAATCGTCCACTTGAGTATCGGCCGGTTTAACGATGACCGGCGGGTCAACCAAGCCCGTTGGTCTGGCTATCATTTCCACCACTTGCTGTTGATGCTGTGACTCGTATTCCGATGGCGTGGCAGAAACGAACACGCATTGCCGCATGATCTGCTCGAACTCTTCAAACTTTAAGGGACGATTATCTAGAGCCGAAGGCAAGCGCCAGCCGTAATCAACTAAATTCTCCTTACGCGACTTATCGCCCTTGTACATCGCCCCTACTTGAGGCACCGTGACATGGCTTTCATCAATAATCATCAAGGCATTCGCTGGCAAATAGTCTATCAAGGTAGGCGGCGGATCGCCGGGGTTGCGACCGGACAAATGCCGCGAGTAGTTTTCTATGCCTTTACAAAAACCAATCTCGTTGAGCATTTCCAGATCAAATCGCGTGCGCTGCTCTATGCGCGCAGCCTCAACCAATTTGCCGGTTTTAATGTAGAAATCCACCCTATCTTTAAGCTCGTGCTTAATTTTTTCCATGGCCCTCACCGTGGTCTCACGTGGCGTCACGTAATGGCTGGATGGGTAAACCGTGTAGCGGGGAATTTTATTAAAGACTTGGCCGGTTAAAGGGTCAAATAAAGTAATCGATTCAACTTCGTCATCAAACAAGGAAATGCGCACCGCGGTTTCATTGTTCTCTGCAGGAAACACATCGATCACGTCGCCGCGCACCCGGAATGTACCTCGGCCAAAATCAAATTCGTTTCTATCGTATTGCATGCCCACCAAACGCGAGATCATGTCGCGCTGCGCGATTTTTTCACCTTGCTGCACGTGCAAGACCATGCCGTGGTAATCAACCGGGTCGCCTATGCCGTAAATAGCCGAAACGGTGGCCACGATAATGCTGTCTTCTCGCTCTAACAAGGCCTTAGTCGCAGAAAGGCGCATCTGTTCTATGTGCTCATTAATGCTGGAATCTTTTTCTATGAACAAATCACGGGAAGGCACGTAGGCTTCAGGCTGGTAATAATCGTAATACGAAACGAAATACTCCACCGAATTGTTAGGAAAAAACTCCCTGAACTCACTGTACAACTGCGCTGCCAAGGTTTTATTGGGTGCCATGACGATGGCTGGCCTACCTGTTCGGGCGATCACATTGGCCATGGTGTAAGTTTTACCAGATCCAGTCACGCCCAATAAAGTTTGAAACTTCAAGCCATCGTTGACACCTTGCGTTAACTTTTCTATGGCTTGCGGTTGATCACCGGCCGGCTCAAACGGCTGATACAATTGATACAAACTGTTGGGAAAGGTTAGAAACACAGCGTTCTTCAAGGATTTTAATGATGCGATTTTAACAGCAAAATTAACAATGATTGCCAACAATTAATTTTAGAACTTTGCATTAGTATGGCAGTCTGTCAGCATGTTGTTTTTATAAATCTTAAATTTGCACTGGAAGTCTCATGCGTCTATACGCTCTATTTTTATCGCTGTTGTTTGCCATTCAACCGGCTCATGCAATTGATCAAGAAAAAATACTCGCCGCCACCCAAGCCGTAGTAATGATACGTGGCTACAACGATAACGGCGGGTTAGCATACGGCTCCGGCGTGGTCGTGGCCAACAACAAAGTGCTGACCAATTGCCATATTTTTCGCAGCACCAAACAACCTTGGATAGCCAGAGGCGAGGACACCTACAACATCACTTCAGTGCAAGCGGACCGTTGGCATGATTTGTGTTTAATTGGCACCAGCAACATGCCGTTTAAAGCCGCCATCATAGTAAAGAATCAATCCTTAAATCGCGGTAAAGAAGTCTTGTCCATAGGCCACTCTAACGGCGTACCCAACCCACTGACTTCTATGGGCGTGATTAAATCCACCTACAACTTCGAAGGTTCCCACGTGATTCGAAGCACGGCCCAATTTCGCATGGGCGCTAGCGGCAGCGGCATTTTTGACATGGAAGGTAATTTACTGGGCATCAACACCTTTAAAACGCCAGGTCGCCAAGCTTATTTTTACTCCCTACCCATAGAATGGCTAGCCAATTTAGAAAAATTACCAGTAGAAACGCTATTTCCCGTAGTAGGCAAAGCCTTCTGGGAAGAAGAAGACAGTAAAAAGCCTTACTTCATGCAAATCGCCATACCTGAAATCAATCAAGATTGGCCACGCTTAGAGCAAATCTCGCAAAAATGGATAGACGCCGATTCCAAAAACTCCGACGCATGGTACGAGTTGGGTAACGCGCAGGAAAACCTTAATAAAATGGATGAAGCAGAAAAGTCTTACCAACAATCCGCATTATTAGACAGTGGCAACACGGCATCTTTATTTAGGTTGGGTGTGATTGCTAAAGCCAAGGGCGACACGCAGGCCATGCACAACATCAACATAGCCATCGCCAAAATAGACCCCAGCTTGGCCGATGAATACAGTGCCAGCCTAGGCTGCAATAAAGAATGTTAAGCTAAGATAGTTAGGTAAAAAGGGCTGCAGGCATGCAGCCCTTTTTTACGCCCATTGTTTCGGCCTTATTCCTAATCATGCCATTTATGGTTAAAATAACGACTAATCAATCCACAGCACAAATTGTTTTAAGGACGCCCATTTTGTCATCATCCGCAGCGAATCCAGCCTCGATCTTATCCAAACGCGTTCTATCCATCAAAGAGTCCCCCACCCTTGCCATTACGGCAAAAGCCGGAAAGTACAAAGCCGAAGGCAGGCCTATCATTGGGCTGGCTGCCGGCGAGCCCGATTTTGATACCCCACAGCACATCAAGGATGCGGCCAAGTTAGCCATAGACAATGGCTTCACAAAATACACGCCAGTAGCGGGCATTCCTGGCCTGAAAAAAGCCATCGTTAATAAATTCAAAAATGAAAACGGTTTTGATTACGCATTAAACGAAGTGATCGTTGGCGTAGGCGGCAAACAAACCATATTTAATTTATGCTTAGCCGTGCTTAACAAAGGCGACGAAGTCATCATACCGGCCCCGTATTGGGTATCCTACGCCGACATTGCACTGGTAGCAGAAGCCACACCAGTCATTATCGAATGTGGCATCGAACAGGGTTTCAAACTCTTGCCTGCGCAACTGGAAGCAGCAATTACGGCCAAAACCAAAATCTTCATGATCAACTCGCCATCCAACCCAACCGGTGCTGTTTATAGCTTGGATGAGTTAAAAGCTTTGGGCGAAGTCTTGTTAAAACACCCACAGGTATTGGTGGCCACCGATGACATGTACGAACACGTCAATTTAACCGGCAATACTTTCTACAACATACTGAATGCCACACCAGCACTTAAAGATCGCTGCATAGTTTTAAACGGCGTATCCAAGGCTTATTCCATGACCGGTTGGCGCATAGGTTACGCCGCTGGACCCGCCTACATCATTAAGGCTATGGAAATTTTGCAATCGCAATCCACTAGCAACGCCACATCCATATCACAAGTGGCCGCCCAAGCGGCACTTGAAGGCCCGCAATCGTGCATCACGCCTATGGTCACGGCATTCAAAGAACGTCACCAATACGTGGTAAACCGCTTTAACCAGATGCCAGGGTTAAGCTGCCTAATGGCAGGCGGTGCATTTTACGCCTTCCCGGATGCGCGTGGCGCCATCAACACACTGTTCAAGCAAGGCAAAATCAGCGCGCCTAGCGACATGGCCTTAGCCGAATACTTGCTGGAAAAGTTTGATGTGGCGGTTGTACCGGGTTCAGCTTTCGGTGCAGAAGGTTATTTTCGAATCTCCTTTGCCACCTCCATGGAAAACCTGCAAAACGCGCTGGACCGCATAGAAAAAGCCTTAGCATAAAATTAAATTTTCAATTTAAGCGTTTTAGTTATTGACCAAAAGACGCTTAAACCTTAATATCACGCCTTCACCGATTCCTCGATAGCTCAGTCGGTAGAGCAACGGACTGTTAATCCGTGTGTCCCTGGTTCGAGCCCAGGTCGAGGAGCCAAAATACTAAAAGCCCTGCAGCGATGCAGGGCTTTTGCTTTTCTGCTTAGTTATTCAGATCAGCCAATTAGAACGATAACCGTTAGGCATAAAGTGCGACAAAGGCTTCAATTTCCTGATCTAGCTCAGCATAGGCTGTAAGGCCAGTTATCCAACGTTTTGGAATTGCATCGACGCCTAAACTCGCGCCTAGAATTGATCCTAGTACTGCCCCTCTGTGGCAATTATCGCCCCCTACTTTTGTATTGGCTAGCAATGCATTCTCAAAATCATCATGATAACGGGCCGCAAAGTAAAGCACCGCAGGAAACGACTGGTCTATGTAACAAGCTGGGCTAAGTAAGCGGCCTATCACATCGTGGTCTGACGCATTATTTTCTCGAACAGTTTGAATCACTTTTGCAGCCGGAAAACCAAGCCTGTAGGCTGCTTCACAAGCCAACTCTGGAGTATTCGTTTCTGCCTCGTTTACAATCTGGAATAACAGCTGACTAAGCTGCAAGGCGTGCTGCTCAAGCAATGAGGAACGATGGGTAAGGCGCAGTTGCTTAATTGCAATCCTGTTCACCGCCTCTAAATCGCCCTTGCTCAGGGTTGCACTGACGGCAACGGGCAAGCTCACCAACCCACCTATGGATGCGGTGTCATGCCCCTCCAAACCAGCACATAGCTCAGGCTTAATGCCCGCCGCAAAATTGGCAAAAAAATCCCTATGGTACGATTCAGCATACGTATCGTTATGCCGATCTGGCTCCGTCATAAACCGTATGTATTCATGCAAAAAATCGTCGGCATCGTATTGGCCTTTTTTGACCAGCGATTGCAACAATAGCCTCGCGCACAATAAATTAAGGGTATTGTCGCCGGCTTGCATCCCCTGATGGTAATGCCGATTTTTTTGACCCCAATGGTGTTTTTTTCCCTTAAGGATGACGGAGCCAACAATGTCACCCTCCTGCCCACCTCTGCCTGCTTTAGCGGTGTTAGCTAAGGCCATAATGGAATTGGGGTGCATGTCTTTTGGTGCTTGGTAATTGCGACTCTCGCCAAAGTCCTGCCACAGTGCAGCAATGTTGTAATACCAATGCACTGGCATCGCTAATGCATCCCCAACGAATGCGCCCCACAACAATCCTCGCAGTCGATCTGCCCTGGTAATTTGCATGGCTGTCATTACATGATCCTTTTGATATTTAATATTAAAATGCTGTATTCTGGCTGCCATAAAACACCTTAGTTCCTAGCCATAGACCATGGTTGCGTTGTCGCTATTTCGTTTACTTGGCAAACAAGCCATTGGTTTTATTAATGTATTTGGGTGCGGCGAATAAATAACGATAGCAATTGCTCGCTCATAGACAGAACTAGTTTTTAAAATTCGTATCAGATAACTGCTTAAAAAATTCTTTTTTAAATGGAAAATTCAAATGCTTACTTGGCAAGATATTGAAAAGTTTGTAACACAAGGCAACCCCACCTCGGATCAACGCGTAGTTAAAACCGGCGAGCAATGGCGCGCTTTATTGTCGCATGAAGTCTTCGAGGTAACCCGCAATGCTGGCACTGAGCGTCCATTTAGCTCTCCCATGTGCACTCACTTTGAGCCCGGCGTATACGCTTGCGCGTGTTGCGACAGCCTGCTATTTGATTCAACGGTAAAGTTTGATTCAGGAACAGGCTGGCCTTCTTTTACGCAACCGATTAAGCCAAATAGCGTGGCCTACTTTAATGACGACAGCCTGAGTCGTATGCGCGTGGAAATTACTTGCAACTGCTGCGATGCCCATTTAGGCCATGTTTTTCCTGATGGTCCAGCACCTAGCAAATTGCGTTATTGCGTGAATGCGCTTTCATTGAAACGCCAAGGCTAATTGCTGATTTACATAGCTCAAGCCTGACTTTGCGATTGCTGGGCACGCCACATTTCGGCATAAGACAAACCTAAGGCCAACAATGCTTCGTGCGTGCCCCGCTCGATAATTTTACCTTCTGCCATGACCAAGATTTGATGGGCGTGGGTGATGGTGGACAAACGGTGGGCAATAATAAGCGTGGTGCGGTTTTTAGCCAGCTCATTTAATTCTTTTTGTATGGAGCGTTCTGTTTCGGAATCCAATGCCGATGTTGCTTCATCAAACACCAATAAGGCTGGATTTTTTAACAGGGTTCTGGCTATGGCGACGCGCTGCTTTTCGCCTCCGGATAACTTGAGCCCGCGTTCGCCCACATCCGTGTCATAGCCTTTTGGTAAGCGGCTAATGAAATCGTGAATTTGCGCAGACTTCGCCGCCGCTTCTATTTCTTGCTGGCTTGCACCCGGCTTTCCGTAGGCGATGTTAAAGCCTATGGTGTCATTAAACAGCACGGTGTCTTGCGGCACTATACCGACAGCTTGCCTTAGGCTAGCTTGTTGGACTGACTTGATGTCTTGTTCATCCAAATAGATGGCTCCGCCTTGCACATCGTAAAATCGAAACAACAGCCTGGATAAAGTGCTTTTGCCAGCCCCGCTGTGTCCTACCACTGCGGTGGTTTGGCCAGGCAACATTACAAAACTAATGTCGTTTAATATGCCGCGATTTGCTTCATAAAAGAATGCCACTTTATCGAATACAACGTGTGGCCCTAATTCGGGATGGTGAATTTTTAACAGCGGCGCATTGGGCTCATCGGCGATCTCTTGATCGGTATGCAGCAAGCTAAACATACGATCAATATCCGTCAGCGATTGTTTCATCTCACGATAAAGCACGCCTAAAAAATTCAATGGAATATACAGTTGTATCATCAACACGTTAACCAACACCAAGTCACCTATGGTCATTTGCCCACGACTAACGCCTTGGCTGGCTAAGCCCAAGATCAGTACCAGACCAAGCACGATGATGCTTTGTTGACCAAAGTTTAAATAAGCAAGTGACTTTTGCGATTTGATGGCTGCTTGCGCGTATTTTTTTAGATTGGCGTCATAACGATCGGCTTCGTACGCCTCATTGCCAAAATACTTAACCGTTTCAAAATTAATCAGTGCATCCACCGCCCTTTGGTTGGCTTTGGAATCCAAGCTATTCATTTCTCGTCTAAAATGCGTACGCCATTCCGTTACCTTTACGGTAAAAACCACGTAACACACTAGGGCAACAAAGGTCACCAGCACAAAGGCGATGTTGTAGGCATAGAAAAAGTAGCCTAGCACCATGGCCAATTCAATTAGGGTTGGGATGATGCTGTATAGCGAAAAAGAAATCAAAGACTGAATGCCACGGGTGCCGCGCTCAATATCACGCGTCATGCCGCCTGTTTGACGAGATAAATGAAAGCGCAAGGACAAGGCATGCAGGTGATTAAAAACCTGCAGGCCCACTTGCCGCACTGCGTGCTCGGTGACTTTAGAGAAAATCAATTCACGCAGCTCTGAAAACAGCGAGGCAGACAAACGCAACAACCCGTATGCCACGATCAAACTAACTGGCACCACCAATAGCGCTTTGGGTATGGACTGTATGCTCATCGCATCGACTATCTGTTTAAGCAGGATGGGCACGCCTAGGTTGGCTACCTTAGCCATGACCAAACAGATAACAGTAAAGATAATGCGTGCTTTGTAAGCGCTTAGGTAAGGCAGCAAGTTTTTAACCACTTGCCAGTCTTGTTGTTGGCGGTTTGCGCCAGTGGCATGGGTTTCTGTTTTAAAGTGTTGCATAAGTAAGCGTTGATTAAATCCCAGTTGCTGTTGTTAAAGGGTCGAGCCTTAGCGGCGTTGCTGCAAGGCTAATTTTAAGCGCTCTAGTGCTGCCATCACCTCGGCTTTAGGCATGCCTATGTTCATGCGCATAAAACCCTCTCCAGCACTCCCAAATAAGCTGCCAGGAGATAGGCCCAAACCGGCCTCTTCTATAAAAAAACGCCTCAAGGCCACGTCATCCAACTTCAACTTTCGGCAGTCCAACCACAGCAAATAAGTGCTTTCTGGTGGCAACACACTTATCTCAGCCATGCCCGATTTTATGTAGGTCACGGCCTCATCCCTAGTGGTTTGCAAATACGCCATGAGCCCATTTAACCAATCGCTGCCTTCGCGGTAGGCCGTTTCAAAAGCGGCCATATTAAAGGGATTGGTGACCGATACCCCGAGTTTATTTAAATGCGATTCGATTGCCTGACGGTGCGCCTTATTCGGTACGATTAAGGCAGATAGCCCCAAGCCTGGAATGTTGAACGTTTTGCTAGGCGAAACGGCTGTGATAACACGGCAATCCTTCTCAAAAGCCGCCATGGAGTTTGCTGAGTCGCAGGCCAGTCGACCTAGCATGTGATGTTGCGCATTGGTATAGACCAAGTCTGCGTGTATCTCATCGGCCAGTACAATTAAATTGTGCTTATTAGCAATATCCAACAGACTGTCAAGCTCGTCTTTTTGCCATACCCGACCAACCGGGTTGTGCGGTGAACACAACATCAGCATAGTGGCCACGGATGCGCAGGCAGTTAACTCGCTGAGGTTCATTTTGTATCGCGGGTTAGCAAGATCGTCGTCCTCTAAAAGCAAGGTATTTTGAATCAAGCGACGATTCTGATTGCTGACTGCAGAAAAGAATGGGAAATACACTGGCGGCTGGACAATCACACCGTCATTTTCTGCCGTTAAGGCTGCCACAACGGTATTAAGTGAGGGCACCACCCCAGACGTGAGCACTATCCACTCGCGTTTAATTTGCCAACCGTGTTTAGCCATCAACCAATCCATGAGTGACTGATACAGGCTCTCAGGCGCAATGCTGTAACCAAAGACAGGATGCAAAGCTCTGGCTTGCAGTGCTTTAGCAATTGGTTCGGCGACAGCAAAATCCATATCGGCCACCCACATAGGCGTGACGTCATCGCGACCAAAGGTGGCCAACCTGGCATCGTATTTTAACGATGCCGTGCCCTCGCGCTGAACAGCTTGGTCAAAACCGTGGATCAAAGCACGCGCTCCCAAAGCGTCACTTCACTCAAGCTATGTTGGAACTTGTGACGCGTTTCACGGATAACAAATGGAATCTTAGTAGGCTCTTGCATGAGTTTAAAGTGATGCCCAAGCACCGCTTTAAGGCCATCCAATGTGGTCACGTTTTCACCGTCTTGTTTAAAGCCACCCAACCACTCCTCTTTCGGTGTGTGCTCTTCCAACCACGTATAGGGCGAAGTAATCATTAATACGCCACCTATATTTAAACGTTGGTGTATATCAGCGAGAAATTGACGTGGGCTGTAAAGGCGATCAATTAAGTTGGCGGCTAAGACAAAATCGTAGCCTGTAAATTGCGGTTTAAGGTTGCAAGCATCGCCTTGCCAAAAATCCACTTTATCAGCCACTTCTGCCAATTTTAGCTCGCGCAAGCTACGTTCTTGATAGCCGACTAGATCGCCCTCGTTCACCATGGTATAGCGCAATATGCCTTGCTGAGCTAATTTCAGCGCCAAGCCTATGAACCTGGCTGAAAAATCGATACCGGTGACATGATCGAAATGCTGAGCCAATTCGAAGCTAGCTCGTCCAGTCGCACAACCTAAATCCAGCGCGGTTTTTCTTGGCTTACCTTGCATCTGCTTATGGGCAAAATCACTGAGTGCCTTAGGAAAGTTCGGCACACCAAAATAGCTGTCGCCATAATGAAACTCGGCGTACTCAGACAATTGTTTATCGGATTCATAATGGGAGGCGTTATTTTCAATTGGGATATCGGTCACAATGTAGCGGAATCCTGCGTGTTGAAAGAAATGGCGTCTGAATGCGTAACGTGCACTTTTTAGCGCTTCGTTGCCGGTTGAAATCCAAGAGCCGCCTTTAATAAGATTATGGCGTCCATCAAACGTCGGGGTGGTGAAATCGTCATACAACGGGTGCACCTTAAATCCATCGTAGGGGTATATCGGCGTTTCTGTCCATTGCCATGCATTACCTACCACATCATACAGTTCGCCCTGCGCGAAAGTATCGACCGGGCAGGCGGATGCATAGTGATCCAAATACAGATTGGCATGCTTACCGCTGATTAAATGTTCATCTGACAAGCCAGCATGGGCATACAGACTATACCATTCGTTTTCAGTTGGTAGGCGAACTGACTGGCCGGTTTGCGTAGCCATCCATAGGCAAAAGGCCTTGGCTTCATGGTAATTAACTTCCACTGGCCAACTCCAGGGCATGACTATTTCCTCTGTCATTACCCTGAGCTTCCAGTTTAATCCATCCTTGACCCAAAACTCGGGGTGCTCAGCATGGCTGTAGCGCTTCCAAGCCAAGCCTTCCTCCAGCCAATATTGATCTGCCTGATAGCCACCGGCTTCCACGAAGCGAAGAAATTCGGCATTAGACGTCAAGAACTTGGCCGCTTGAAAGCCAGGGCATTGCACATTTGACAGACCGTATTCGTTATCCCAACCGTAATGTTTGGTTGATTTGTTTAACACGCTGTCGAACGCAGGAATAGCCACCAGTGAGTTAGCCGGCGCAATCGAATTAACCAATTGGCATGGGCGCCAATTGGCTGATGGTTGCACGTAACGTATATCGTGCTGGCGTATCAACACCGAGCTGGTTTCCAAATGGATGCGCTCGTGTTCTATGCCCATTAATATCGGCCACCAGGGACTTTCCCAATCTATGGATGGCGTGAGCGGCATGCTCATGATGAGTTGATCTACCACTTGCCGCACCTTAGCACGGTAGGCTTTGACTGCAGAGGGCGCTGGCCAATCGTAGTTCTTTTCGTTGACGTCGTCCCATCCCATCTCATCGACACCCACGGCAAACATGGATTCAAATTGAGGGTGCACGCGCTCGGTAATTAAGCCCGCTAAAATTAATTTGTTGATAAAAAAAGTATGCGTATGGCCGTAATAAAAAATAAGCGGATGCCGTAAATTGATAGGCTTGATGTAGTAAGCCTCATCGCTTTTTAATGTCTCAAATAAACTTTCGTATAAATCGGATGTTTGATGAAAGTAGGCTCGAATCTGCTCGCGCGTGAACGACGTCATTTCACTACTTATATCTATGCTGCGGTTTGGAAGTGTATTCATGCTTTATTCATATTAGATTGACGAGTGATTTAAGCTAGGCTTGAACCGAGATTTTATAACAAGCATGTAACAACTGCTTGCTCTGCATTAAATCTACCTTTTATGACTTAAGCAATTTATTTTACGTTCACCCCTACTTTGGATTTTTATTAATTTTGGCTTTACTCCAGCTCGATAAAGATAGGTCAGCATGCTAGCCAGGCTATTTTTACTTAGAACTTATAACTGCCACCTATTTCAAGATTGCGCTCTACCCCAGGGAAAATACCATCAGGGTTGCGGCTGGCAATGTAGTTTTTATTGGCTAGGTTACGCACCGACGCAAACAGTGACAGGTGTTTATCAAACGTGTAGTTAGCGCTTAAATTAAAGACCGTGTAAGCCGCAATTTTGCCTTTGGTACCGTCATCGGTTTCAATTACCGTATTCGCCGCATCGGCGTATTGGCTGCTTACGTGATAAGCCCCAAGGTTAAGCTTGATTTCGCCTACTTTATAGCCAATATTTAAGTTGGCAGTTAATTCAGGCGCATAAGGCAAACGATTACCTTTAGGCCCCAGGGCGGCATTTTTAAATTCCGCCGTCGCCACATACGTACCATTACCATCTATTTTCCAGCCTGAGCCTAAGTCGTAGGCTAGAGCAAACTCCAATCCTTGGTTGAGTGTTTTCCCGGCATTGGCCATATCGGTCGCACCGGATAAGCTTTGATTAATGATTTGATTAGCAAAATCCATGTGAAAAACCGTGGTTTCGTAGCTAAATTTTTGCATGGCACCACGCAAGCCTATTTCATAATTGATGGAACGCTCGGCATCCAATTGCTGATCCACGCCATCGCCACTGATCGCTGTGGCTGTCATGGCTGGCGAAAAGCCTTTAAAGGCCCCGGCAAACAACTGCGCTTGAGGCACCACTTGCCAGGTTAGCCCTACACCTGGCATAAGCTCGGTGTTGCTGGCTTGGCCATTGCTGCCAGTCAATTCGTTCTTAAGGCTTTGTTGATAATTTTCCACGCGCAAGCCTGGCGTCACAGCTAGCTGCGGGCTTAATTCGAAACGATTCTGTGCGTACAATGCCAGCCCATCGGCTTTTTCCGTTACATTGCCGGTTAAAATGCCGCTACGCGCATTGGGATCTGTTTTAGAACGCACCGTTTGATTGCTTAAATGGTCGCTGTGCAAGCGCACGCCTATTTCCGTTTCATTTTTTAGGCCAAAACTGTTGTGCGCAATAAACAGACGGCTATCAAGGCCCATCATTTCAAAGTCTCGGTTACGCCCTGTCATGCAATATTGGCTAGCCGTTAAGCTAGAATCGCAACTACGAAATACCGTGCCATTGGCAGTTTTAGATTGCACGTCTCGCCGCCAAAAATCCCGACTCAATTGTGTCCAATACATCAAGGTATTTAGTTTTATTGCACTGCTGATGTGCCACTCATGGTTAATATCAAACGAATGTCTATCGGTAATGAAGTAATCATTCGGTGCCGGATTTTTATCGGGATTGTTGCGGTACTCATTTTTCCGTAAACCTACGTATGAGGTATTCACGTCATTATCATAATGCGTGAATTTAGCGCTTAACCATTGGTTTTCATTAATCTGTCTGCCGCCTTTAAGCACGACATCGGTCATATCAAAGCCATTATGACGAAAGCCGTCGCCACGCGAAGTGATAGCACTGATGCCGCCGATGGTATCAGCCGAATCACTTACGCCGCCTGCATCTATCCCTAACAAACCGTAACCATGTGAGCCGGTTTTAGCGGTTATTTTGACGCCTTCTTGGGGATCCTTGGTTTTATAGTTAATTACCCCGCCTATGGTGGTGGGTCCGTAACGCAATCCAGCCGCGCCTTTTAGCACTTCTATGCTTTGCATGCGTTCTATTCTTGGGCTGTAATAGGATTCGTTAGCTAGGAACAAACCCGGCGCTACTGGCACGCCATCCTCAAGCACGAGTAACTTTTGACTGCGATTTGGATTCAGTCCACGCATACCAATATTAGGTATAAAGCCGTAACCCTCTTCTTCTCGAATAACGATACCTGGCACAGCTTTTAATGCATCCTGAGTGGATAAAGGTTGCTTAAGGGCTAATGCCTCTTTTTCAATTACTGCCACGGAACCAGGTAACTTGCTGAAAGCTTGCTCGTCGCCGCCTATTACATTAATACGCGGTAAGTTAATTTCATCAGCCATTGCTGAAATACTCAGCAAAAATAAGGCATGCATTGCTACGGTGAGTTTTTTTAAGTTTAAATTTACCGACGTTTTTTTCATTTTTAATTCTTTTGCTACCGCGTTTAATTGATGAATGCAATTATAGATGATAATCATTATCATTTACAATGACTTTTTAAATAAGATTAGATTTCATTTAAAGTTAGGCATTACCCATGGAACTTAAATTAGGAAATACGCTTCCTAGATACAGAAATAAATGAGGTGAAAATGAAAAAAACAGAAAACCTAAATGAGCAAAAGAATTTAATTAAATATGACCTTTCAAGGATCATAGAAATGGCGTGGGAGGATCGCACCCCGTTTGAGGCCATATTGGCCAACTACAATTTAGATGAGAGCGCATTGATGAAGATAATGCGCGCCAATCTTAAATTCAGCAGCTATAAATTATGGCGTAAACGTGTAAAAACCAAGTCCATCAAACACCTCAGCCTACGCTCTAAAGATGTAACCAGAGCCTACTGCCCTACCCAATATAAATTGGGTCGATAAGGTTTAGTTTTAATTAACCATAGTTAATAAATGACTAATGCAGGCATGCTAACGATTGCGCATATCATCTTGGTATTAAATTAAACAAAATTTGTAAAAAAAATCAATTTTATTAGATGAATACTCGTTGATATCATTGACGCATATGAAAAATTCAGACAAAGTAAGCATGCTTTTCAAAACCATTTAACTTAAGGGAATAAAAAAATGAACAAATCTGAATTGATTGATGCAATTGCCGCAAGTGCTGGCTTAACAAAAGCTGATGCTGGTCGCGCTATTGATGCTACAACTTCTGCTATCACTGCTGCACTTAAAAAAGGTGACACAGTAACTTTAGTTGGTTTCGGTACATTTAAAGTATCTAAACGTGCTGCTCGCGTAGGCCGCAACCCACGTACTGGTGCTGAATTGAAAATCGCTGCCCGTAAAGCTCCTGGCTTCTCAGCTGGTAAAACATTGAAAGATGCAGTTAATTAATTAGCTAAGCATGCATTTCTAACAAAAGGGAGCCCAGCGCTCCCTTTTGTTATTGTCACCCCTCCTTTTTTACACCCCACCCTATGCAACCATCCAAACAACTAATGTTGGCACTAGCCGTGACGCTTGCCGCTCAATTGGCCAGCGCTGGCGACCTCCCTGACAACCGATTAACGACGGGCTACATCAACCCCGAGGTAACCCAAGAAAACATCCATAGCACCGTGTGCGTCAAGGGTTACAGCAAATCAATACGGCCGCCCACTTACTACACAAACAAACTTAAGAAAAGGCAGTTGGCCGAATACGGTTATGCCGACGCCAACCCTCAGCATTACGAGGAAGACCATTTGATACCACTTAGCATAGGCGGCAGCCCGGATCACCCGAAAAACCTATGGCCGCAACCTCGGCTTAGTGAATGGAATGCCGAGAAAAAAGACCGTTTAGAATTCAAAATATACCGTTTGGTGTGCGAAGGAAAGGTACCGCTAGACGAAGCAAGGCAAGCGATGGCAGAAAACTGGATTGAAGCATACAAGCGCTACATGAATTAGCCCTTGGTAAAATTGACGGGCTTGGTAATTTTTTAAAATAATCACGCAGTTAATTAAATCAATATCAAGCCTAGGCGCACGTTAAACGCACCCAATAAAAATGCCGGTATAACCGGCATTTTTTATTTAACTAAAGGCGCATGCAAGCATGCGTTCAGGTACTTTATTTCGGTATGACTTTAGGTTCAGCTGGGGATGCATTGCTTGGTTTGGGATCGGCAGCCACAGGGGCAGCAGGCAACACCTTATCCGCGTTAGCCTTCACCACACTGCCGCCGCCTTCTTTATGACTGGCCATGTAAGCGAGCGTTAAGCTGGTTGCGAAAAAAATCATCACAAAAATAGCGGTCGCACGACTCATAAAGTTAGCTGAACCCGACACACCAAACAAACTTCCCGATGTACCACTGCCAAAAGAAGCACCCATATCAGCCCCTTTGCCATGTTGCAACAAGACTAAAACAATCACGCCCAGCGCAGCGATTACGTGTATCACCAATACTAATTTTTCCATTTTTTTAACCCCATGCCATTTACGCTAAGTCCGCTTTTATGCGGCTGCCAGGCATATTTTCTCAAATTCTTGCGCGTTTAACGAACACTTACCGATAAGACCACCGTCTATATCCTGCATACCCAGCAATTGTACCGCATTTTGTGGGTTTACGCTGCCTCCGTAGAGGATTTTGAGGCTGGCAGCGGCCGACGCATCCAGTGCGGCCACCTTGCCACGAATAAATTCGTGCATGCTTTGCGCTTGCTCAGCGCTGGCAGCAAGACCCGTACCTATGGCCCAAATCGGCTCGTAAGAAACCACCGCATTGGCAAACACCGAGGCGCCATGTAACTTAATAATGGTGTCCAATTGCTTGGCCACCACCATTTGCATAACGCCCGCTTCACGCTCAATTAAGGTTTCACCCACACACAATATGGGGGTAAGACCATGGGCTTGAGCTTGCATGAATTTGGTGGCGATATTTTCATCGGATTCACAATAAGCCGTGGCGCGTTCTGAATGCCCAATAATAACGTAGCTGGCACCAAAATCTTTAAGCATGGCCGCACTGACTTCACCGGTATAGGGGCCCACGGCATCTTTACTAAGGTTTTGTGCACCCCAAGCAATAGCACTGTTTTGCAGCATGGCTTGCGCTTGAGCAAGATAAGGGTACGGCACGCACACCACTACCTTAGCAGTATGCAGCGTGGATAATTGATGCAGGTAATCGCTCAGCAACTGCTTGTTTGCCGCCAAGCTACCGTGCATTTTCCAGTTCGCCACGACTAATTTTTGACGCATAACACCCTTTTTCCTTAGTTTAAACCGCCTTAACTGCAGCGCTTAATAAATTACCGCCAATTATACTCAAAAACCTCAGCCTTGCTTGTCGGCAGCATGCCGGCCTTAGTCGCCAGACTATATCGGTCCGGCTAGATTTAATTGATTAAGCACGACCCGCGCCGATAATGTTAATTCCGAGGCGGTTATACCAAATGGCCCCACGCCATCATCCACTAATTTATCGGCCGCCGCACCATGCACAAACACCGCCAATTTAATAGCCGCCAATCCATCTAGGCCTTGCGCCATAAAACTGCCGACCAAGCCACTCAGCACGTCGCCCATGCCGGCCACGGCCAAACTTGGGTTGCCACTGGTGTTAATAAAATAATTGCCTGTGTGGTGCGCACAAATACTAGCTGGCCCTTTGAGCACGCAACTGGCATGAAACTGATAGGCTAATTTCAATGCGCTATCACTGCGATTTTTCTGCACGGCATCGCTGCTTGTGCCTAATAGCCTAGCCGCCTCAGCCGCATGCGGCGTAATAACGGTATCCGCGCTACGGGCGCGACACAAGGCTTGTAAATGCGGGTGGGTCGCCAATAAATTGAGCGCATCGGCATCGAGCAGAAGCTTCACGTCCTGCGTCAGCCAGAAGGCCAAGATTGCCTCAGCCGCATCCGATTGGCCTAAGCCCGGCCCAATGACCAGGGCATCCAACTGCTTTAATAGCGTTAACTCGGCACTGGGACGAAACATAATTTCCGGGTAATGCAAGTCTACATCAAGGCCATCGTTTGCTAGCATGGCAGCATAGACGCGCCCCGCCCCCATCAGCAAAGCAGCCCGCGCGGCTAGCAGGACTGCACCTAACATGCCCTTATCCCCGCCAACGATCGCCACACTGCCGGCATCGCCTTTATGCGCGTCTATTTTTCTTGGCGGCAGTGCCGGCTGAAACATGCTCGCCAGCAATGGCTGGGCAATATGGATGTTCGAATTAGTCATGGCTATTTGCCTGGGCTACGTAGCGTAAATTTAATTGTACTTTTTGATTGCCATTGTAGCTGTTGGTCTGCAATTGGTAGACCGCCTGTATCGTGCCATCCAGTAATTCGGTACGGTTAAAATAGATAGCATCCCACTCTAAACCGCGTGCATCCGATGTCAGTGCCAAACTTAGCTTGAGGTGCTTGTCTGCAAGCAAGCGCTGAGAGCGCACACTGAATTCATCAAAA
>CALFXV010000211.1 GCA_937957775.1 uncultured Methylotenera sp.
GGCAAAGGTGCCGGCTTGTTGTAGAAGCTTGTCTACCATGGTGGTTTTACCGTGGTCAACGTGGGCAATGATGGCGACGTTTCTTAAATTCCTGCTGCTAGGGGTGCTTGACATAGTGTGGAGCCAGTATTGAAAGGCGGCGATTCTAACATACTTAAGGTCTAATTAATTTTCCCACTCAAATTATTAATTTGACAATCCCGATTAATTGTTTATACTGCGCGCTTCATTCGCATTACGCTTTATTTGGTAATGCTTGAATCATTGCCCTGACCCTTCTGTTGCTCGTGATTGTTTGTAGCAACTATCAAGAAATCAGCTGTATCGATTTTTACTGGTTAGCGGCTGTGCCCGTGCGCTGGTAAAGATTGTATTAGCTTGTTGTTAGCAACATTGAACACTGCTTTTGTGTGCAAATTTTGATTTAACGAACACCCAATACCCTCTGCGTTTATATTGCCCTTGTGGCATGAGCTGAATTTCATCGCTTATGTACAAAGGATATGCCCGTTTTTACTTAGCGCCCTTTTGTTTTATTTACTATTGCTTATCGCTTATAGGCGACAAGCTAGAAAGGGTCTACTTTGTCTTTTGCATCATTAAATCTTGATAACGCCTTGCTTCGTGCTATTGAAGAATCAGGCTACACCACCCCAACCGCTATTCAAGCACAGGCTATTCCTGTTGTGACCGCTGGTCATGACTTGATGGCCTCGGCACAAACCGGCACCGGTAAAACCGCGGCCTTTATGTTGCCAGCCCTAAACTTATTGGCTACCCCACACGAATTAAAAAGCCGTGGCCCACGTATTTTGGTCTTAGTGCCTACCCGTGAATTGGCCACGCAAGTGAACGAGGCTGCGCGTAAGTACGGCAAATTCATCCGCGCCCGTACCGTGAGCATCGTTGGCGGCATGCCCTACCCATTACAAAACAAATTGCTATCGCAACCACTAGATATCTTAGTGGCTACCCCAGGTCGCTTGTTAGACCACATGGAGCGTGGCCGCATTGATTTGTCACGCTTGCAAATGTTGGTATTGGACGAAGCCGATCGCATGTTGGACATGGGCTTCTTACCGGACGTAGAACGCATTTGCGAACAGCTTACTGCTGAACGCCAAACGCTGTTGTTCTCTGCCACCTTAGACGGTGACATTGCGCGCATTGCCCGACAAATCTTGAAAAACCCAAAAACCATACAAGTGGCGACGCAAAAAGAAAAACACGCCAACATTGAACAACGCTTGCATTACGTGGACGACATGACGCATAAAAACAAATTGCTAGAGCATTTGTTGATTGCACCTGAAGTGAATCAAGTCATCATCTTCACTTCAACCAAACGTCATTGTGACGTGCTGGCTGAAGATTTGTATGCGGCAGGCCATAAAACGGCAGCATTGCATGGCGATATGACGCAAGGCGCACGTAACCGCACCTTGACGAAATTGCGCCAAGGCGACGTTAAAGTCTTAGTCGCCACCGACGTGGCAGCACGAGGCATAGACGTGGCTGGCATCACTCATGTGATTAATTACGATTTACCAAAATTTGCCGAAGATTACGTGCACCGTATTGGCCGTACTGGCCGCGCTGGCAACACCGGCATTGCGATTTCGTTTGCCTCTAATATAGACCGTCACATCTTACGTAAAATTGAACAATTCACCGGCAACCGCATGGAGCCGTCTACCATAGAAGGCTTTGAACCTAAACGCGCCATGAAAATGGATGGCCCAGGTAACGGCCGTGGTGATCGCGGTGATATCCGCCGTGATGCACACAAACCAGGCGGTCGCGGTGGTTTTAAACCGCGTGATGACCGTGGCAGCTTTAATGACCGCGGCCCACGCACAGAGCGCACAGGTGGCTACCAAGCACGCGATGGCGCTAGCCGTGATGACCGTGGTAACCGTGATTCCGCCGCTCGTCCAAGCAACGGTAACGCTTACGTTGGTCGTAGCGACAGGCCAACTGATGACAGGCCGCGTCAATTTTCTGACCGCCCTAACACGGCCCGCCCACAAGGTGACCGCCCAGCAGCTGGCGCGCCTAACCGCAGCTTTGGTGACAGCATTGCCTTTGGCAAAAAACCATACTCACGCGACAACGCTAGCGCGCCTCGTGGCGACAGCAACCGCGACAGCCGTGGCAACCGTCAGGATGCCAACCGTGGTGACAACCGCGTATTGGGCGCCCGTTACGAAGGCCGCAACGATGCTGCCCGTCCCGATCGCTCTGCTGCACCGCAACGTCGTGACAGCGCTAGACCGGACAGCCGTCCAGCTCGTGCCAATAATGACACGCGTAGCTTTGGCAATGCGAATGCAGGCAGCAATGCACCGCGTCGTCCACGTAGCTTTGCATAATTAAGGATAGAATCCAGTGGCGGGGAATGGCATCGCTTGTATTCAAGCCGCCAACTCCCGGCCCCTAATTAGAGAGAAACAATGACAGAAACCGTACAGTTCGACAGCTTAGGCTTGGCGCCCGAGTTACTCAGAGCACTGACCGATTCAGGGTACACCACCCCCACCCCAATTCAGGCGCAAGCCATCCCGCTAGCATTAGCTGGCGGTGACTTAATGGCAGGCGCACAAACCGGCACCGGTAAAACCGCGGCCTTTTCCCTGCCGCTACTGCAAAAATTATTGCCGTTTGCCAATAACGGCGCCTCTCCAGCTAAACACCCGATACGTGCACTGGTCTTAACCCCGACACGCGAATTGGCCATCCAAGTAGAAGAAAGCGTCAAAGCCTATGCCAAGCACACGCCCTTACGCTCATTAGTGGTGTTCGGTGGCGTGGACATTAAAACGCAAACCCCGCATTTGAAAACCGGTGTGGAAGTGTTGGTTGCGACCCCGGGTCGCCTGCTTGACCATATCGAACAAAAAACCTTGCAACTGAATCAAGTGCAAGTCTTAGTGCTGGACGAAGCCGATCGCATGCTAGACATGGGCTTTATGCCGGATCTAAAAAGAATCCTCGCATTGCTGCCTAAACAACGGCAAACCTTGATGTTTTCAGCCACGTTTTCCAATGAAATTAAGAAACTGGCAGACGACTTTTTAAGCCATCCCCAGCTAATCGAAGTGGCACGCAGCAACGCCACCAACGATAACGTGACGCAAAAGGTTTATCCGGTTGCGCAAAGCGATAAAGAAGCCTTGTTGATACAGCTATTGAAAAACAGCGACTCCAAGCAAGTCTTAATTTTCACTAAAACTAAAATCACCGCTAGCCGCTTAAGCCGCAGCTTGGCCAAGGTAGGCATAGCCGCCGACGCCATTCATGGCGACAAATCGCAACAAGAGCGCATTAAAGCCTTGGATGCATTTAAATCAGGCGCAGCCACGGTATTGGTGGCCACCGACGTGGCTGCACGCGGTTTAGACATAGACCAATTGCCCATGGTGATTAACTACGAAATACCCAGCGCGCCAGAAGATTACGTGCACCGCATAGGCCGCACCGGCCGAGCAGGCGCATTAGGCGTGGCCATTTCTTTTGTCAGCCCTGAAGAAGACAAATACTTGGTGGAAATTGAAAAACTGATTAAACGCGAGATTCCTAAAGAAAGCATAGAAATTGATAGAGCTGGGACACGCAGCCGCAGCGCACACAAGCCTGCAGCCAGCCATGCCAGCAAACACCATGCGTCTGAGGGGCAAGATAGATC
>CALFXV010000212.1 GCA_937957775.1 uncultured Methylotenera sp.
CTGCGGTTCATGCCAGTGCATCACGCTTCGCGCCAAGTGAATTTAAAGTGACCTTACACGGCGAAACTTTCCACATCAATTTAACCGGCAGCGGTCATGCCGGGCAAGAAAAACGCCCATTCTATGTTTCCATCGACGGCATAGCCGAAGAAGTGGTGGTTGAAACCTTAAGTGAAATTGAAGTATCCAGCGGCAGCAGCAATGGCAAAAAGAAAGCTGTAGCCAACAAAGGTACCAGTGGCCGCCCTCGCCCATCGCATGCCGGCCATGTCACCACATCCATGCCGGGCACTATTGTTGCCGTAAAAATCAAGGTTGGTGACAAAGTCAGTGCCGGTGACGGTGTGTTGGTTATTGAAGCCATGAAAATGGAAAATGAAATTCAAGCAGCGGCATCAGGCATAGTGGTGGCAGTGCACGTGGTTAAGGGTGATGCGGTCACCCCTGACGAGTCCTTACTTGAAATTCAACCGGAATAAGGCAGTGTAAGGAACAGGTCGGCCACAACTTGGCTGGCCTGTTTTTTTAAATCGCTTATGAGCGCACCACTGATATTAGCTTCCTCCTCCATCTACAGACGCGACCTCCTCGCGCGCCTGCAATTGCCCTTTGTGTGCTTATCACCAGAAATCGATGAAAGCCCATTAGAAAATGAGCGACCTGAGGCCACGGCTTTACGTTTAGCCCAATCAAAAGCAATGAAGGTTGCCTTGCAAGAACCGAACGCCTTAATCATAGGTTGCGATCAAGTGGCCGTGCTAGATGGGCTGCAACTGGGCAAACCCATGACCCATGCTAACGCAAGCAAACAATTGCAAACAATGCGTGGCAGAGAAGTAGTTTTTCATAGTGCGTTGTGTTTGTACAATGCAAAAACACTAGCCATGCAAGCCACGGTGGTGCCATACACCGTGCAATTTAGACATTTAAGCGACACGCAAATTGAAAGCTACCTTAACAAAGAGCAGCCTTACCATTGCGCTGGCAGCGCCAAGTCTGAGGGCTTGGGCATCGCCATCATAGAAAAAATGCAAGGCGACGATCCGAATGCCTTAATAGGCTTACCTTTAATAGCATTGGTGAATATGCTAGCTAACGAAAACGTATCGGTGCTTTAATTAGCGCTATCGATGAAACATCCTTTAGGTACTCTCTACTTAATTCCAGTCACGCTTGGTGATGACATGGTGCAGCATGTTATTCCCGATTACGTATTAAATGTGGCTCGCAACCTAGAGACTTTTGTGGTGGAAAGTGAAAAGTCCGCTAGGCATTTCTTAAGCACCATTAAAACCTTAAAGCCCGTGCGAGAGTTAAATTTACATTTACTCAACGAGCACACGGACATAAAAGCCTTGCCGGACTTATTGGCACCGCTGCTGGCTGGTCAAAATGTGGGTTTAATGAGTGATGCGGGTTGCCCGGCAGTGGCTGATCCAGGCGCTCAATTGGTGCAATTGGCGCATAAAAAAGGCATCAGGGTGGTACCCATGGTAGGTCCCAGTTCCATCTTATTGAGTTTGATGGCATCAGGTTTAAACGGCCAGCAATTTGCTTTCCTAGGCTATTTACCCGTGGAAAAATTGCAACGCAATCAAAAATTAAAGGAAATTGAAAAGCGCTCTGCAAGCCATAAGGAAACGCAGCTCTTTATAGAAACGCCGTATCGAAATCAGGCCATGATGGATGCCATATTGCAAACTTGCCATGCGCAAACCCAATTATGCATTGCGTGCGATGTCAGCCTGCCCAGTGAAATGATAGTCACAAAAAGCATAGCTAGCTGGAAAACCTCAGCACCTATCGATATACACAAACGCCCCTGCTTATTTCTAATACTGGCTTGATGTACCAAGCTTTTTGACCGGGGCGTAGCTCAATCTGTGTATCGGTGAAACACCATGCAATGCCAGCATTTCTAGGTGTAAAGCAGTCGGGTAGCCCTTATGCTTGGCAAAACCGTATTGCGGGTACTGCTTATCCAATTCGTATAACTCTGAATCCCGAGCCACTTTGGCAAGGATAGAGGCGGCCGATATGGCTTGCACTTTGCTGTCGCCTTGCACAATAGCAACGCATGGGAAAGTGATTTTTGGGCAGTGCGTGCCATCCACTTGCACCAAATCCGGATGAACCGAAAACCTGCTTGACATTAACTCTATGGCGCGTTTCATTGCCAGCAAACTGGCTTGCAATATATTGATTTGATCAATTTCTGCTGCGCTACAACTGGCTATAGCCCAAGCCAAGGCATGCTGTTTTATCTCTATGCTTAAAGCATCGCGTTTCTTTTCCGAAATCTTCTTGGAATCAGCCAATCCCGCTATCGGTCGGTTTGGGTCCAATATAACCGCCGCAGCATACACGGAACCAGCTAAAGGCCCACGCCCCGCCTCATCCACACCACAAATCAATTGGCTGGCCTGCATGCTTAGCTAGGAAAAATAAGCCAGTATCATGCTGCTGGCTTTTTCCGCATTATTCTGTTTTAGGCTTAAGTGTATTTTGCTGAACTCGGCCTTCATCCCTTCCATTGCATCTGTATCGCTTAGCAACTTAATGGCTGCTTCCGCTAATTTTTCTGGCGTGGCATCGTGTTGCAGCAGCTCCGGCACAATAAATTTACCGGCCAATACGTTGGGTAAGCCAACATAAGGCTGCAAGAGCATGCATTTTAATATCCACCAACTTAAGATAGGCATGCGGTAGGTAATCACCATGGGTTTTTTCAGTAAAGCAGCTTCTAATG
>CALFXV010000213.1 GCA_937957775.1 uncultured Methylotenera sp.
CGACCGGTGACGTTATTTTTAATGGCGCGCAACACGCCTTTGGCATCGATGCCGCCGTGTTGGTAAAAACGACGGTCTTCAATGGCCAAGACCGCGTCTTTCATGTTTTTTGGCACATTTTCAATTTTGACGTAAGCGCGTCGTTCCTCGCCAAACTCAGCAATCAAGGCGCCTTCTTCGGAGTAAACGCGAAGCGGCAGTTTCGGTTGGTAATCGGTCAGGGCGTCCAGATCTGGCAAGGCGGGGTAGATTAGGGCGGCGGCAATCGCGATGAGAGCGGTGACCGATAAGCCGGCTACCACGGCTGCCAAAATAACATAGTGCCACCACTTTGTAGGAGTCATGTTTTTGCTTTAGTGTTGTAAAAAAAGTTACGCCATTATAAATGGCATTTCATTGCATAAACACCATGCTATTTTAAAATCTTCAATACGAACGCCACAGCAGCATTTTGTGCTTGGCTAAATTACAAATTTGTTGCCTGAATTCCTACGGATGCAGATTTGAAAAGGCGAAAAATCAAACGCGTATTCCAAGCAAATTGATACTATTGATACTGCAAACGTGACCGGCCTTAAAATGGCTTTACAGCCCTGTTGCATGTTGTTAGAGTTCATAAAAAATAACAACAACAGTAAAGGAATTTCTGTTTGAAATTCAGCTTTTTGAAAGAAAAAAGTCCCACATTAATCGGTGTAGATATTACCTCGGCTTCCATCAAAATGGTTGAGCTATCGCGCGATGCGAATGGCCAATACCAACTCGATGCCTACGTTATTTCGCCGATAGCCAACCTAGCCATGACCGATGGCAACGTAGCGGATTTAGAGAAAGTTGCCGAGGCCATCAGCGTGGCCTGGAAGCTCATGGGTAGCCGGCAAAAACGCGTGGCGCTGGCGTTACCTAGCGCCACCGTGATCAGCAAAAAAGTCAGCCTGCCTGCCGATTTAAGCGAAGACGACATGGCTTTTCAAGTCGAGGCAGAAGCCAACCAATACATCCCTTTTTCAATGGACGAAGTGAACATCGATTTTCAAGTATTGGGCCCCACGGCCAAAAATAAAGAAGACGTGGACGTGTTAATCGTGGCGGCGCGTAAGGAAAAAATTGAGGACCGCGTGGCCGTGGCGGAAGGCGCTGGCCTAGAAGTGGCGATCATGGACGTGGAAAATTATGCCACCGAGGCCGCTTACAGTTTGTTGACCAAACAGTTGCCGGATATGGGCCAACAGCAAACGGTGATGCTGGTCGACATAGGCGCCAGCATGATGCACATCCACGTCATGCACGACGATGAGGCGGTGTACAGTCGCGAGCAAAACTTTGGTGGCGATCAGCTCACCCAACAAATACAAACGCGTTTTGATCTGTCCGCGCAAGCAGCCGAGCTGGCCAAACGTCAAGGCAACCTTCCGGAAGCTTACCTAAGCGAAGTGTTACCGGCTTTTGTGCAAACCTTGGCTATGGAAGTGGCAAGGGCCGTGCAGTTTTTCTTAAGCTCCAGTCTATACAACGAAGTTGATCACATTGTATTGGCCGGGGGCTGTGCCAGCATCGCCGGTTTGGATGCGGCCGTGCAAAGCCGCACCAACATTCACGCTATCGTTGCCAATCCATTCAACAGCATGCGCATGAGCGCAAAAATTAAGCCGCAACAAGCCGCGCTCGATGCGCCGGCTTTGTTGATAGCCTGCGGCTTGGCCATGCGCAGTGGGGTGCCGCTATGAATATTCGCGTGAACCTACTGCCGCATCGCGAAATTAAACGCGAAGCACGCCAGCGTCAGTTTAATTTGATGGCCTTATTCATCGCCAGCGGCGCCTTAGCCTTGGTCGTGTTGAACTACAGCTTTATTAATAGCCGCATCGATGCGCAGCAATCGCGCAACGCCCGTTTGGAAGCAGGCATAGTGCAGTTGGATCAACAGATAGGCGACATCAAAAACCTGCAAGAAAAGATAGGCGTGATGTTGGCGCGCAAGCAAGTGGTGGAAAATTTGCAAATCAACCGCAGCCAATCGGTGGTGGTGTTGGACGAATTAAGCCGCCAGTTGCCTGAAGGCATGTATTTTAAATCGATTAAACAACAAGGCCCTCTTCTGAGCCTTGAGGGCATAGCCGACACCAATGCACGCGTAGCCAGTTTGGTGCGCAATTTGACCGCCTCACAATGGCTAGAAAACCCGCAACTCATCGAGATTAAATCGGTGCTGGTGAACGGTATTAAGCAAAATGAGTTTCTGCTAACGGTGCACATACGCTTAAGCAACAGCGAGCAAGAATTGTTGCCGCCAGCAGGGTCAACAGGACAGGCATCATGACCTTAGACGACCTCAATCATATTGACCTTAAGCAAGCCGGCAACTTGCCGAGCGCGGTAAAAGCCGTGTTATTGGC
>CALFXV010000214.1 GCA_937957775.1 uncultured Methylotenera sp.
TACCGACGCCTTGCTCAATGCAGCGGCGCAGGTAGGGCTGCCGACATTAAGCAACAGCGAGGCCAGCAGCATTATAGGCTTGGGTTTGCGTGAAGCCATTTATGCCTTATACGGCGATATACCGGCCGCACAGGCTCAAGCCTTGGCCACCCAATACAGCAATAATTATTACGCCGGAGAAAGCCGCATTCCATTGTTCGCAGGCGCGGTGGATACCATTAAGACGCTTAATAAACGTGGCTTTAAATTAGCCGTCGCCACTGGCAAGGGTAGGCGAGGATTGAATTTGGCTTTGCAGCACTGCGCCTTGACGCATTATTTTCATGCTACTCGCACTGTGGACGAGTGTTTTTCTAAACCCCATCCGCAAATGTTGCACGAATTGATGGAGGCCTTAGTGGTGTTACCTGAGCGCACTTTGATGATAGGTGACACCAGTTACGATTTGCAAATGGCTAAAAATGCTGGTGTGAGTGCAGTTGGCGTTACTTACGGTGCACAAAATGCCGAGCAATGGCAACACCTTGAGCCTCTCCGCCAATTTAACAACTTCAACAGTTTAAGTGCATGGTTGTTGGAGGGGTAAGATGAGTGACCCTAGCCCGTGCATAGTGTTTAAAAGTGAAGATGTGCAAGAGCTGGGTAAAGGCCTGCGTTTTGCACTGCCTGCGCTGGGTGAATTTGCTGGCGGGTTTGTTGTTCGTTATCACGGCCAAGCTTATGCTTATGTGAATCAATGTGCGCATGTGGCCGTGGAACTAGATTGGAACCAAGGCGAATTTTTTACAGCTGAAAAAGAACATTTAATTTGTGCCACACACGGCGCCCATTATCGACCCGATAACGGTTATTGTGTGATGGGGCCTTGTAAGGGTAAGCGTTTGCGCGCCATACCGCTTACTGAGCAAAATCAAATCATTAGCATAGATATTAGTGCCATTTCTTAACTTTAATTTTAGAGAAAAATACCATGTCAGAAGAGAATAATTGGCAACGTGATGCCATAGAAAAATTGGCTAGCGCCGCATTAAACGAGCAAAAATCGGCCAGACGCTGGGGGGTGTTTTTTAAAATATTGATGTACTCGTATTTGTTTTTCTTGCTGTTTTTAGCCATGGGCTGGCTAGGTGAGAGCAAGAAAACGCTCAGTGATCACACGGCTTTGATTGAAGTGGCCGGTGTCATTGAAGCCGATGGCGAAGTCAATGCAGACAGTTTTATTGGTAGCTTGCACGATGCGTACGAAGACAAACACACCAAGGGCATTATCTTGCGCATCAATAGCCCAGGTGGCAGTCCGGTGCAAGCCGGGATTATTAACGATGAAATTGAGCGGCAAAAACGCTTGCACCCAACCATACCGGTGTATGCGGTGGTGGAAGACATTTGCGCTTCCGGTGGTTATTACATAGCCGCAGCGGCGGACAGAATATACGTGGATAAAGCCAGCATAGTTGGATCAATAGGCGTGTTGATGGACGGCTACGGCTTTACCGAGCTAATGAAAAAAGTAGGGGTGGAGCGCCGCTTGATGACGGCCGGCGAAAACAAGGCCATGTTAGACCCGTTCTCGCCGATCAATCCTAAACACCATGCTTACGCGCAAACCATGCTTAATGAAATCCACGAGCAATTTAAAACCGTGGTGCGTGAAGGTCGTGGTCAGCGTTTGAAAGAAACACCGGAAACCTTTAGCGGTTTATTTTGGAGCGGTGAGCAAAGCATTAAGATGGGTTTGGCTGACGCCATAGGCAGCACCGATTTCGTGGCGCGTGAAGTGATTAAACAAGAAGACATAGTCGACTTCACCTATCAAGATGACTTTGCAAGCCGCTTAGCTAAGCGGATAGGCGCAAGCGCTAGTGCCAGCTTGGGCGAGGGTATAGCGCGTCAGCTAACGAGTAGTGGCGAACTAAAATTGCATTAAGTTATTTGTGTGACTTGGTGTAATTAATTAAGCCATTGGTGGAGCTGTCAAAGCTTGTGACCACCCCATCACTGGTTAATAAGGGTAGGATTTCTTGGGCAATTTGCTTGCCGTACTCCACGCCCCATTGGTCGTAGCTATTGATGTCCCAAATCATGCCTTGGACGAATATTTTATGCTCGTACAAGGCGATCAGTTTGCCTAGCGTATTGGGCGTGAGTTTGTCGAACAAGATGGAAGTGCTTGGTCGATTGCCTTCAAACACCTTATGCGGCAATAGGTTTTCTAATTCCGCACCAGTTAAGCCTTGCTCTTGCAATTCCACGCGGGCTTCATCCGGTGTTTTGCCCAGCATTAAGGCCTGGGTTTGCGCAAGGAAGTTTGCCAGTAAAATTTTGTGGTGGGCGTAACCGTGTTTGCCTATGGCGTAGTGGCTGTGCACGGGCATTAAAAAATCGCAGGGCACGACTTGTGTGCCTTGGTGTATTAATTGATAGAAGGCGTGCTGACCGTTGGTGCCGGCTTCGCCCCAAATCACTGGGCCGGTTTTGTATTGTATGCGCTTGCCATCGCGGCAAATGAATTTACCGTTGCTTTCCATATCGGCTTGCTGCAAGTAAGCGGGGAAGCGTGACATGCCTTGATCGTAAGGCAATATTGCGTGGGTGGCGACATCAAAGAAGTTGTTGTACCAAATCCCTATTAACGCCATGATCACCGGCATATTTTCTTCTAATGGTGCAGTTTGAAAATGCTGATCCATTTCATGTGCACCGCTTAGCAAGGCTTCGAAGTGGTCCATGCCTACATACAAAGCAATGGATAAGCCTATGGCCGACCACAAGGAATAACGACCGCCCACCCAATCCCAAAAAGCAAACATATTCGCTTGATCAATACCAAAGTCGGTGACCGCCTTGGCGTTAGTGGAGAGGGCAACGAAGTGTTTGGCCACGTGGGCATTATCCTGCGCCTTGTTTAAAAACCAGGTGCGCGCTGAAATGGCGTTGGTCATGGTTTCTTGGGTGGTAAATGTTTTAGACGCCACGATAAATAGGGTGGTTTCAGGCTGGCATTTTTCTAAGGCGCGCATCAAGTGGGCGCCGTCAATGTTTGAAACAAAATGCACCGCCAAATCTGCGCTGGCGTAAGGTTTTAATGCATCGCAAACCATCACTGGACCTAGGTCTGATCCGCCTATGCCTATGTTAACCACATCAGTGATACGTTTGCCGGTGTAACCTAACCACGCACCTGAACGGACTTTTTCTGAAAAATCGCGCATTTGGGCTAACACTGCATTGACCTCAGGCATGACGTCCACGCCATCG
>CALFXV010000215.1 GCA_937957775.1 uncultured Methylotenera sp.
TGAGTTCAAAGAGTACCGCGCCTCCGACGTGGTGAAGGTCGACATCTTGCTCAACGGCGAGAAGGTCGATGCCCTGTCCATCATCGTGCACCGCACCCAAGCCCAATACCGTGGCCGTGCCGTCGTGGCCAAAATGCGCGAAATCATCAGCCGTCAAATGTTTGATGTGGCGATTCAGGCGGCCATTGGTAGCAACATTGTGGCTCGCGAGAATGTCAAAGCGTTGCGTAAGAACGTTTTGGCCAAATGTTACGGTGGAGATATTTCTCGTAAGCGTAAGTTGCTGGAGAAACAAAAAGAAGGCAAGAAACGCATGAAGCAAGTGGGTAACGTGGAAATCCCGCAAGAGGCGTTTTTGGCCATATTACGCGTAGAGGATAAATAATGTATTTCGCTTTATTCATGGTGGCCATATTGGCGGTGACCGGCTTCATTTGGTTGCTAGACAGCTTAGTCTTGCGCAAAAAACGCGCGGCCGATGCGGCAGAGCCGGTGCTAGTGGAATACGCTAAAAGCTTTTTCCCGGTTATCTTGCTGGTGTTTTTTGTGCGCTCCTTTATCGTTGAACCTTTCAAGATTCCGTCTGGTTCCATGATGCCTACCTTGCTGGCTGGCGATTACATCTTGGTGAATAAATTTACCTACGGTTTGCGCGTGCCCATTTTAAACAACCGTTTCTTGGACGTGAATGAGCCTAAGCGTGGTGATGTGTTTGTGTTTCATTACCCACCGTCACCATCGGTCGATTACATTAAGCGCGTGGTGGGCTTGCCCGGCGATAAAATCCGCTACATGGACAAACGCTTGACCATTAACGGCCAATTGTTGGACGTGCAAGACGTGGGCGATTACACCTACGTTAAACCCGGTTTAAACATGCTGACCGCTAAGCAATACCGTGAGCAACTGGGCGACGTGCAACACGACATTTTGATCAATCCCTGGGTAGGCAATTACGATGCCGATGCCTTGGGTGCTAAGTTGGCCAACGACGAGGAAATCGTCGTGCCAGCTGGGCATTATTTAGCCATGGGCGATAACCGCGACGACAGTTCCGACAGCCGTGTTTGGGGCTTTGTGCCTGAGCAAAACTTGGTAGGCAAGGCCTTTTTTATCTGGATGAATTTTGACCAGACTTCTAGAATAGGCAATGCCATTCATTAGCGTTGGCTTAGTGAAACCCAATCGGAGGCCTTATGCACCACCCTGTAAAAACTGCTTATCAAACGCGTAAACAACAAGCTGGCATGACCTTGTTAGGCATGTTGTTGGTGTGTGCCTCATTGGTGATGGTGGCCTACGTGGCCATGAAAGTGGTGCCAGCATACCAGCAGTTTTACACGGTTAAAATGGTCATGGCCGGCCTAAATAAAGAGCCGCTAGCCAGCATGAGTCAAAAAGAAATTAAAGACGCGTTTGAGCGCCGTGCCGATGTGGCTTACGTGACCGCGGTTAAAAGCAGCGATTTGATTATAGACAAAGACAGCGCCGGGGTGACCGTGGCCACGGCCAAATACCAAGTAGTGGAACCTTTGTTTGGCAACCTGAGTATTTTGCTGGATTTCTCCACGCAAGAGGCCGGCCTATAAATGGCCATGGCTAGGAATACATAAGCGATGTCTGTGCAAGATTTAGCTAAACGCCTACCCTATAAATTCGTTAACCACGGTTTGTTGACACAAGCCTTAACGCACCGCAGTTTTAGCGCGCAGAATAACGAGCGCTTGGAGTACCTAGGCGACGGCGCCCTTAATTTCATTATTGCCAATCAGTTGTATCAGCGTTTTCCTGGCTTAGACGAAGGTGATTTAAGTCGTTTGCGTGCGCAGTTGGTGAAGGAAGCCAGTATCAGCGAATTGGCTTTGGCGCTGAATGTCGGTGATGCGCTTAAATTGGGCGAAGGCGAATTGAAAAGTGCCGGTTGGCGCAGGCCATCGATTTTGGCTGATGCACTGGAAGCCATCATAGGCGCGGTGTATTTAGACGGTGGCTTTGCCGCCGCTGAAGGCTTGGTGCTGCATTTGTACAACGATAAACTCAGCACCATAGACCCGAAAGTCATAGACAAAGATGCCAAATCCTTGCTGCAAGAGCGTTTGCAAGGACGCAAAGTGGCAGTACCGGAATACGCAGTGGTGCACACCGGTGGTGAAGCCCATGCCCAGGTCTTCATCGTTGAATGCTTTATACAAAAACTCGACATACGCACCGTGGGCGAGGGCACCAGTCGTCGCATTGCTGAGCAACAAGCCGCACAATTGGCCTTGTTGGCTTTAGATAAACTGGGCTTTGGTAAAAGCTACAGCGCCTGATTACTGGCCTAATTTCTCGCCTATTTAAATTGGATAGCCTTACATGACAGACAACAATACGAATTTAACCGACTTGGCCGCTTTTAAATGCGGCACGGTGGCCATAGTGGGCCGGCCCAACGTCGGTAAATCGACCTTGCTTAATCACATATTGGGCATGAAGTTGGCGATCACCTCACGTAAGGCGCAAACCACCCGTCATCGCCTATTAGGCATACACACCACCGACGACACGCAATTCTTATTTGTCGACACGCCGGGTTTCCAGCAAAAGCATTTAAATGCCCTGAACAAAGGCCTGAATAAAACCGTGACGCAGGTGTTAACCGAAGTCGACGTGGTGCTGTTTGTCATTGAGCCCATGAAGTTGGGCGAAGCCGATCGCAAGGTCTTGCAATTGTTGTCTGAAAAAACACCGACCATATTGGTGGTGAACAAAGCGGATTTAATGGGTGATAAAGGCAATTTATTGCCCTTAATTCAAGACTTTGATTTGGAATTTCCTTTCTCCGACATCGTGCCGGTCAGCGCTAAGAAAAGCCTGCATCTGGATGAGTTGCTGCAAACCATACGTAAATACCTGCCTACCCAAGAAGCGATTTATTCCGAAGACGAACTGACCGACAAGAACGAACGCTTTTTGGCCGCCGAATTGGTGCGTGAAAAAATATTCCGTTTATTAGGCGATGAGATACCTTATTCCGTGGCGGTGGAAATCGAGAAGTTTGAAGTGGTGGGCAATTTGCGCCGTATTTTTTGCGCCATCATCGTCGATAAAGACAGCCAAAAACCCATGCTGATTGGCAAAAATGGCGAGAAGATGAAGCAAATCTCTACCGAAGCCAGGCAAGACATGGAAAAACTGTTTGGTGGCAAAGTCTACTTGGAAACGTGGGTGAAAGTGAAAGGCGGTTGGGCGGACGACGAGCGCGCGCTCAAAAGCTTGGGTTACTAAGCCATACTTCTCCGTCATCTAGAGCCAACATGCAGCCTAGTTTTCGATTCGATAATCAAGCAGTGTTCGTGCTGCACACCTATCCCTTTAAAGAAACCAGCCTAGTGGTGGAGTTGTTTAGCCACGATCACGGCCGTGTCGCCACCACTGCCAAAGGCGCGCGGCGCCCGCGTTCTGCTATGCGTGGCATGCTGCAATCCTTTCAACCCTTGATTGCCACATGGTCGGGCAAAGCCGAATTAAAAACCCTGCACAGCTTGGATTGGGCAGGTGGCTTGCTGTTATTAAAAGGCGAGGCCTTGATGTGCGGCTTTTATTTAAACGAGCTCTTGCTGCGCTTGTTGCCGCGCGAGGATGCGCACGAGGCCTTGTTTGTTTATTACAGTGCCACGCTAAAAACCTTGGCCACTGAAGTGGATTTGGCCGCGACCTTGCGCCGCTTTGAATTGAAACTCTTGCAAGAGTTGGGTTATGCCATCCCTCTGCAAGTCGACAGCAGTGGTACCCCGGTATTGGCTGAGCAAAGCTATCTATACCAGGCGGAGCTTGGCGCCCAGCGCACGACTGGCCTGGGCAATATGGGTCAACATGGCGTACAATTGAGCGGTAAAACCATGCTGGACATGGCTGGTGACGATTACAGTCAGGCGCAAACCCAGCAACAAAGTAAGCAATTGATGCGTTATTTATTGGCGCATTACCTAGGCGATCAGCCTTTGCACACACGCCAACTTTTGCTAGACATGCAGGGTCTATGATGGCCCTATGCTGGTCTAGCCATATTATTTAGGACGACGAACATGATTAAATTAGGTGTGAATATCGATCACGTTGCCACCATACGCCAGGCACGCGGCACCAAATACCCTAGCGTGGTGCAGGCCGCTTTGCGCGCTGAGCAGTCTGGTGCCGACAGCATCACCCTGCATTTACGCGAAGACCGCCGCCACATGCAAGATGCCGATGTGCATGCCTTGCGTGGCTTGCTGCAAACGCGCATGAATTTAGAGTGTGCGGTTACCGATGAAATGCTAGACATTGCCGTCACGGTAGCCCCGCAAGACGTCTGCTTGGTGCCGGAACGCCGTGAAGAACGCACCACCGAGGGTGGCTTGGACGTGCTGGGGCAGTTTGCCAAGGTGCAACACGCCGTGCAAAAACTGATGGCTGCCGGCATACGCGTGTCCTTGTTCATTGCGCCGGATGCAGCGCAAATTGAGGCGGCTAAAAAAACCGGCGCTGCCGTGATTGAATTGCATACCGGCACCTTTGCCGATGCCGAAACACCGGCCGTGCAAGCACACGAGTTACAACGCATCAAAGCCGCCGTGCAGTTGGGCTTGAAGTTAGGCTTGGTGGTGAACGCCGGCCACGGTTTGCATTACCACAACGTGCATCACATTGTCTCCATTCCTGGAATAGACGAGCTCAATATCGGTCATGCCATCGTGGCACACGCCTTGTTTGTCGGTTGGGACAATGCCGTTCGTGAAATGAAAGCGCTGATGAAAGAATCGGCGCCAGCTAGAACATGATATTTGGCATAGGCACCGACATCGTTGAAGTGGAGCGCATTGCTGCTTCCATTAGCCAATTCGGTGACGAATTTGCCAAGCGCATCTTGGCGACCAGCGAGATGGAGCGTTACTTGGCTTCAAACATTCAAGCGAGATTTTTGGCCAAACGCTTTGCTGCCAAAGAAGCGTTTTCCAAGGCGCTGGGTACGGGTTTGCGCGGCCCAGCCAGTTTTCAAAATATCGCCGTGGCCCACGATGAATTGGGTAAGCCTTTGTTGGTGTTAGCGCCTGAATTGCAGGCCTTTATGCAAAGCAAGCAAATACGGCATACCCACTTAACCATCAGCGACGAGCGTAACCTGGCTGCGGCCTTTGTTGTTCTGGAAACATGACGCCCAGTCAGCCTGACACTCAAAACGAAGACATGGCGCGGCGCTTTGGCGGCGTGGCGCGACTGTATGGTGAAGCCGGTTTAGCGCAGTTGCAAGCGGCGCACGTTTGCGTGATAGGCTTAGGCGGCGTGGGCTCTTGGGCGGCGGAAGCGCTGGCGCGCAATGCTATCGGCCGCCTCACCTTGATCGATTTAGACAACCTGGCGCTATCCAATGTGAATCGCCAATTGCCTGCCTTGGACGGCAGTTTTGGTAAAGCCAAAATCAGCGCCATGGCCGAGCGCATGCGCTTGATTAATCCGCAGTTGCGCATCAGCGAAATAGAAGATTTTATTACCCCAGATAATTTAAGCCAATTACTGCCCAGCGATTTGGACGGCGTGTTGGATTGCATCGATGACGCCAAAGCCAAGGCAGCCTTGGCCGCTTATTGCCTAAGTCAAGGTATACCCTTGGTGGTAACCGGAGCCGCCGGTGGGCGTTTGGATGCCACGCGCATTAAAACAGCCGATTTAAGCGTGGTCAGCCACGATAAATTGTTGGCTAAAGTGCGCAACCTATTAAGGCGCGACTACGGTTTTACCAAAGCCAGCACCGGTCAAGCCAAGCCAAAAAAAATGTCGGTGTTGTGCGTCTATTCCGATGAGAGCGTGATTGAGCCGGATGCGGTTTGCGCTGTTGTTGAACCTCGCACTGAAGGTCGTGCCGGCGTGACTGGTTTAAACTGCGCCGGTTACGGTTCCAGTGTTTGCGTCACCGCGCCATTTGGCTTTATTGCAGCCGGTCTAATCATCAAAGCCTTGCTCGCTCCTTAGTTAATTTTTGTCATTAAACGGTCATCAATTTGTCACAATTGATGCCTACCATCGGTGCTATATTAAAGACGAAAATCTTATGAGCCCCGCATACCCTCCCTTGAAGCTATTAAACCGAGATGCCAGCATATTGGCATTCAATCAACGCGTGCTAAGTCTCGCGCAAAATGTGGATTACCCCCTATTAGAACGCTTGCGCTTCTTGTGCATAGTGTCGTCAAACTTAGATGAATTCTTTGAGGTGAGGGTGGCACCGCACGTTGATGCCATGCGTGCTAACGAGCAGCACGGTGATATTACTGTGCACAGTTTTCAAACCATCTCCAATGCAGCACATGCATTAGTCGAACAGCAGTACCAAATTTTTAATAACGAACTTATGCCCGCTCTGGCTGATCAGGGCGTGCATTTGGTCTCGCATTGCGATCGCACCGCCGAACAACGACGCTGGGTCTCCCGTTATTTCGAATCCTCAGTCAGGCCGCTATTGGTGCCGGTGGCCTTAGACCCATCGCACCCGTTCCCCTTGGTGGCGAATAAGGCTTTGAATTTTATTGTGTTGTTAGGCGGCGACGATGCCTTTGGTCGCAGCAATAACATTGCCATAGTTAAAGTGCCCAGGGTCTTGCCGCGCTTAATTAAATTACCTAAAACCCTGAGTGATAAACAACAAAAATTCGTTTCATTATCCAGCGTGATACGCGCCCATTTGCCAAGTTTGTTTACGGGCAGAGACGTGCTGAATTTCTCACAATTTAGGGTGACCCGCCATTCCGATTTGGCCGTCGACGAGGACGATGTTAAAAACCTCCGCACTGCGCTGCGTAAAGGCCTGGCCCACCGTAATTTTGGTGAGGCCGTGAGGTTGGAGGTGTCGCACGGTTGCGACGAAAAGCTGGCTAAATTGTTATTGCAACAATTCGATTTGCCTAAAGAATCCATGTACCGCGTCAATGGCCTGGTTAATCTAGCTAGGCTGATGCAATTAGCCGATTTGGCCGAAGGCAATCATCTAAAATTCAAACCATTCGAACCGGCGCTAAGCCATCAATTGCAGGGCAATCAGTCGTTCTTTACGCGTCTTAAGCAAGGCGACGTGCTCATCCATCAGCCTTATGAAAGTTTTGAGTCGGTGATTGATTTCTTGCGTGAAGCCGTCAACGATCCGAATGTATTGTCCATACAGCAAACCATTTACCGCACCGGCTCCGACCCGCGCATGCTCAAGCTTTTGCAAGAGGCGGTACGGCGTGGCAAAGAAGTCATGGCCGTGGTCGAGCTTAAAGCGCGATTTGACGAAGAAGCCAACATTAACTGGGCAGAAGATCTGGAGTCAGTAGGAGCGCAAGTGGTTTACGGCGTGGTCGGCTTAAAAACCCATGCCAAAATGCTCTTGGTGATGCGCCGTGAAGGCGAGGGGCTGAAATACTACGGCCACGTGTCCACTGGCAACTACAACCCCAGAACCGCTCGTTTGTATACCGACGTCAGTATGTTGACGGCAGACCCGCTGATCACACGCGATATGGAACATTTGTTTAGGCACATTGCCAGCCAAATTAAATTGCCACGCTTAAAAAAATTATTGGTGGCGCCGTTTAATTTGCATAGGCAAATGCTGGCCAAAATTAAAAGTGCCGAAACCGCGGCCAAGGCCGGCAAGCCCACCCGCATTATATTGAAAATGAATGCCTTGACCGACGAGGCCTTGGTTTTGGCCTTGGTAAAAGCCGGTCGGGCTGGCGTGGAAGTGGATTTGATTCTGCGCGGTGCCTGCATCCTGCCCGTTGATGCAGCTGGCTTGAATGGACGCATCCGGGTTCGCTCCATCATAGGTCGATTGCTAGAGCATTCCAGGGTGTTTTATTTCAATATTGATGGCGTGGAAAACATGTGGTTAGCCAGTGCCGATTGGATGAACCGCAACATGATGCGCCGCATAGAAATCGCTTGGCCAATTGATAACGCGGCAAACCGTGCGCGCATCTTGCGCGAGTGTTGCCAAATGAGTTTGGATGACAATCAAGATGCCTGGGTACTGACGGCGGATGGCAGCTACCTGTTAGCCGGCGCTAAGACGAAAGGCGTCACGGCAGCGCCAGCCTTCAGTGTGCAACAACACCTTATCCAGCAATACACAGGCTAATAGCTGACAGCATGGCTAATTTAATTCTGTGGCGGCATGCAGACGCTGAAGACGACAGCGTCACCGGTTTGGATGCCGATAGGGCACTTTCCAAGCAAGGTCGCAAGGATGCGCGTCGCATGGCGGATTGGTTAGACCAGTTCCTGCCGCAAAACACCACCATACTGTCTAGTCCTGCTAAGCGTTGCCTAGAAACGCTAGCCGCACTGCCGCCACTCAACCCCAACAAAACCAAGCGGCAAGTGCAGGTTGTGGATTACCTGTCGATTGATAACACGGTGGCGGACATGTTGCCGCATCTGCTCAATGACAACCATCAACAAACGATATTGGTAGTGGGCCATCAGCCCAATCTAGGCTTATTAATCAGCCATTTATTGGCCATGCCTAATGCCTGTGTGGTAAAGAAAGGGGCAATTTGGTGGTTACGCCAGCGGCCTATTAGCAATGAAAATGGGCCGGCCGTGCAAACCTATTTGTTTGCCGTGCAACAGCCCACTTATTAAGTCTTGCTTTAAACCGGTTTATTTTTTGTTAGGACGACCGGTTTTAATGGTCGGCACTTTGGCCATGGCGGTTTTTAATGCGGCATCGGTCATGGCGGCCAATTGCATGATGCCGGCGCGTAATAACTCACTCTTTTTAACTGGTTGACCCAATTTAACCAAGCGGTCTTTTAATACTGCAAACTGCGCGTATTCGGTTTTTGGCATGGTGAAGCTGTCGCGCTCCATTTTCAATTTTGGCGCTTTAGGGGTTTTCACTACCGGTGTTTTTGCAGCGGCTACTTTTTTCACGGCGACCGGTTTAGAAACTGCTGATTTAGAGAGCGCGGCTTTGGCTGCGACGGGTTTTTTGCTAGCCGTTGCGCTGCTGGTTGCTTTAACGGCAGCAGCCTTAGGGGCTGCGGATTTTTTAGCTGGCGCAGTGGTGCTAGGTTTAGCTGCTGCGCTTGGCGTAGCAACGGGTTTTGGCGTATTCTTTGACATAATGAAATCCTAATTAAACGGTATAAATAGTTTATACCGTTTAATTAAGCTAGCAAGTTAAATTTTTATGACAAAGCTTGTTAACTTAGATTTAGCGCAAACGCCCAGTTGGTCTTTTGCCAAGCTAGGGTTTCTTCGTCTAATAGGTAATAGGACTGCGGGTATTTTTCTGCCCAGCTAGCAGATAAGCTCAATGTGATGCTGTTGTGTTGCGCGCTCAGTTGCAAACCGCGCAAATTGGGCATTTGTCTGGCGTGGCATAAAATGACAGCCAAGCGCAAACAAGCCAACTGCATGACAAATATCCTATCCGAGAAATCGGCTTCCAGGCGTTTGAGTTTGCCTCGGTAACCCAAGACCAATAAGCTTAAGCGGTGCAATTCGTTTTGAGAAAAGCCTGCCGGTTCAGCGTGATCCAATATGTAGGCGCCGTGTAAATGCGCGTCTATTGGCGACACCATGCAGCCCATTTCGTGTAGCAGGCTAGCCCATTGCAGTTTACGTGCATGGGCGGCTTGCTCGCCTGCAGCAAATTGGGTGTCGGCACTAATCTTTTCAAATAATTTTTCTGCCACCAGTGCGACGGTTTTGGCGTGCGATTCGTCCACGGCAAACTTATGCATCAGGTGCAAGACGGAGGCATTTCTCATGTCTAGCATGGTGGTGTCTTGGGCTAACATATCGTACATCAAGCCATGCCTGAGCGCGCCTTTGGCGACGTTCATGGTTTCTATGTTTAAAAAGTCAAACACCCCTAGCATGATGGATAAGCCACCGGCAATCACCGCTTTGCGTTCTTCTTTTAAACCGAGCAAACGCAATTTATCGGTGTGTTTGGCGCGCAGTAATTCCTCGCGCAACCACAACAGGCCTTCCTTGCTGATGGTGTCAGCGGGCCTGCCGTATTGTTCCAGCACATCGGCAATCGCACCCACCGTGCCGGATGCGCCGTAAGCGACGTCCCAGTGTTTTTGGTGGTAGTTAACGCCCAGCGTATCAAAGATGGATTCGGCGGCAATCTCGGCGCGGGTGAAGGCATTTTCGCTGTATTCGCCCTTGAGCATCTGGTTCATGCCACAGGCAAACTCAACAACTTCCTGACCACGAGTGATCTCACCGAGAGCATCGGAGAGAACCTTTCCGTGCTCGGAGGTGATGATCTCTGCGAGTTCACCCTTGCGAGCATTGAGTAGTTCGCGGAAGTTGAAGATGATCTGCTGACGCTTAGCGAGTGAGGTGTCGCGCCATGCGGGGAAAGCAGCCTGAGCTGACTCAATAGCAGCTGTAATTTCTGCCTGGTTTGCCAGTGCTACCTCTTTGGTGATTTCACCAAGCGCAGGGTCATATACAGGGGCGGTGCGACCGGAGGTGCTGACAACTTCAGCACCGTTAATCCAGTGGCCAACTACGGGAAGAGTAGACATTGATCTTCTTTCGTGAGGGGTGATCTTAAGAACTTATGAACCGTGAACCAGTGCGGCTGCGGTGTCGATGGCGGAGGCTACGTCTCCGTCGGCGGGGTAGAGCAGGCTACGTCCAACAACCAATCCACGTACTCCGGGAAGTGCGAGGGCCGCTGCCCATGAAGCGAATGTTTCTTCAGCATCGCCGTTCGGGTCTCCTCCGAGGAGAAGTGTTGGAAGTGTTGTCGAAGCCATCACGCGTTCCATTTCTGGAACCACGGGAAGCTTGAGCCAGGAGTATGCACTGGAGTTACCCAGACCTGACGCAATAGCAATCGACAGGATGACCGCATCGGGTGAGAGGTCATTCACAATCTTGCCATCTACCCACTCGCTCATAAAGGGTTCGAGCATGATGGGAAGCTCTGCGTCCGTAGCCTCAGACACTGCTAAGGCAGTTGCTTCGAGAGTGTCGACAGAACCTGCATCTTCGAGGTTGATGCGAACCAAGTTTTTAGCGAAGTCCAAACCTGATTCGACGATGCCATCCACGTCATAAGCGGTGTATCGATCGTCCATCTCGAAAGAGGCGCCCTTGAGGCCACCACGGTTCATGGAACCGACCACAATCTTGTCATCCAGAAGACCGAGCAGGGCAAGATCTTCAATGATGTCGGGGGTGCCGAGGACTCCGTCAACACCGGGGCGAGACAAAGCAAGTGCCAAACGCTCAAGTAGAACATTGCGGTCTGCCATGGCAGTTTCGTTCTTGCCTACCCCGAGTGCACCACGTGCAGGGTGGTCAGCAGCGACAATGAAGAGCTTTCCGTCTCCACGAAGGAGTTCGCGGCGCTTTCGATTGGCGAGAACTTCGGCAATCTTTCCGGGGTTTTCCGCGCGGGTCTTGCGCAGGGCGTCTAAATCGATGGTGCTCATGCGCCAATCTCCTTCAGAATTGCTTCCACCTCTGCCGTCGTTGGCATGGCGGTTGAACATTCGCGGCGGCTTGCCACCACAGCACCTGCCACGTTGGCAAAGCGCAAGATCTTCTCAAGACCCCAGCCCTGAAGTAGGCCATAGCAGAGAGCTCCACCGAAGCTGTCGCCAGCCCCTAGACCGTTAATGACATCAACAAAATATGGTGGGACCTCGACGGTCTCGTCCTTGGTCTTAGCCAGAACACCCTTAGGGCCCTGCTTCACAATGGCAAGTTCAATACCGCGCTCCAGCAGAGCATCTGCCGCACGATGTGGTTCAGTCTCCCCCACTGCAACCTCGCACTCTTCCTTGTTGCCGACGGCAACAGTGACGTTTTCGAGTGCTTTAGCCACCTGAACAGAGGCGTTCTCGGGGTTCTTCCAAAACATGGGACGGTAGTCCAAGTCAAGGATGGTCAACGGCTTGCGACCGCGTGCTTCCCATGCCGCAAAGTGCGCGGTGCGGCTGGGCTCTTCAGAAAGACCGGTCACGGTGGACCAATAAATCTTCGCATTGGAGATTGCGTCCAGGTCTAGTTCGTTGGCCTTGATGACCAGGTCTGGAGCAATGGGGTCGCGGTAGAAGTAGAGGGGGAAGTCATCTGGTGGGAAAATTTCGCAGAACACAACAGGGGTGTTCAGTCCTTCAACGCCGGAAACGAATTCATCGCTGACACCTAGACGCTTGAGTTCTTCGTGAACATACTTGCCAAAGGAGTCGTTACCGGTGCGTGTGATGACCGCTGACTTGAGTCCGTGACGCGCAGCAGCGACAGCAACGTTTGTTGCAGAACCACCCAGGTACTTGCCAAAGGTTTCAACCTTCTCTAGGCCAACACCGTCCTGCAAAGGGTAGATGTCAATGCCAACGCGACCGATGGTAATGACATCGAATGGGGTTTTGGATGCGGCGGTCATACTGCGGTGTACAACTTTCTTAAGAGGGATGAAACAAATCTAATAGCTCTAACGTACATATGTTAGGACATATTGACAAGTCTGACATTACGGGGACTTAAACGCGAGCGCAACACCGAAATGTCCCCGGCTCCTGAGACACTGTGAAGATGGAGTCTTCACTGTTTCTCATCCTCGGCTTGATTGCCGGAATTGTTGCTGGAATTGCTATTGGTTGGGGCCTGCGTTCGCGTAAATCCCTGCCCAGTAATGCGGGTGATCTCGCTGTGCGAGTAGCCACTGCGGAAGAGCGCGCCAAGGGTAAAGACGAGCAAATCCAGACTCTTGAGCGGATGCTCTCGGAGCTGCGCGAAGTAAGCGAGCGTAAGCAAGAAGACGAGGCAGCCCGTGCGCGCGAAGAGCACAAAGTGCTCGAAGCGCTAGCTCCGGTGAAGGAAACCCTGCAAGCGATGCAGACCAAGGTCAACGACCTCGAGAACCAGCGACAGGAACAATACGGTCAGATTGCCCAGCAATTAACTCAATCTCGTCAGTTTGGTGAAGAACTGCGCGCCACCACTCAGTCCCTCGCCTCTGCACTGAGCTCCAACAGCGTTCGTGGCACCTGGGGAGAGGCTCAACTGCGCCGTTTGGTTGAAGTTGCTGGTCTGACCGCCCACGTCGACTTTGATACTCAAACCACCATGAAGACAGATGGTGGAACCATCCGCCCCGATATGGTGATCAACTTGCCCGGCGGAAAGACCATCGTCATCGATGCCAAGGTGCCCTTCAACTCGTATCTTGAAGCCAGCCAGATTCCCATCACCGCAACCGGTGAAGAGGCAGCTCGTCGCAAGACTCTGATGGATGCTCACGTCAAAGCAGTGCGCTCTCACGTAGACGCCCTGAGCTCTAAGAGTTATTGGAGTGGCTTCGACTTCAGCCCTGAGTTTGTGCTGGCGTTCATCCCCAGTGAATCTCTTCTTGCTTCTGCGCTTGAGGCAGACCCCACTCTGCTGGATTACGCTTTCGGCAAGCGCGTAGCACTGGCTTCCCCCGTGAACCTGTGGGCAGTACTCAAGACCGTCTCCTACACCTGGCAGCAGCAGGTCGTCACCGATGAAGCAAAGAAGCTCTTCGACTTGGGCATTGAGCTCTACTCACGCCTCAGCACGATGACCAAGCACACCGAGGACCTCCGCAAGGCCATTGAGAACACGGTGAAGCACTACAACGGCTTTATTTCTTCATTGGAAACCCGCGTACTCTCGACTGCTCGCAAGTTCCCTGGCATCGACCCAACCAAAATCCTTCCCGAGGGAATTGAAGTTCACGATGCGCCGAAGCCCCTCACCGCTGGTGAACTCGTAGACCCCGATGACAAGAGCTTGTCCAGCTAATGACATGATGGGAACGTGAGTTCCCCATCGGCTAACGCGCCTCGTGCCTTATTGGCAGGGCGCGTTTTAGCGTTTGCTGGAATTGCTCTTGTTGCCTTCAGCATGCGTGCTGCTGTGGCAGGACTCTCTCCCCTGATTCCCATCATCAGCCAGACTTATGAACTCAACACAGCAGCGATTGCGCTACTGGGGGCCATTGCGCCACTGAGCTTTGCCACCGGCGGCGTGCTGACTCCACGCATAGAAAAGCGCATCGGTCTGGAACGAACGCTGATCGTGGCTTTGCTGCTGATGATTGTTGGACATGTCATCCGAGCTGCCTCGGTGAACTGGCAAACCCTCGCCATTGGAACACTTTCCGCTTTGCTCGGAATGGGCTTTGCCAACGTGGCTATGCCACCAGTCGTCCGCAAATACTTCCCCGACCGCGTCAGCATGATGACTGCGGTCTATATGTCCATCATGTCGATCAGCGCCTTCTTGCCCGCACTGGTTGCCGTACCGGTGGCAGATGCCATTGGCTGGCGCGGATCGCTATTGCAATGGGCCGTCATTGCGACCATTGCGCTGATTCCCTGGATCTTGGAATACCGCTCTCATCGCAAAGACACGACGTTCGATGCTCCCGAAGAAGCACCCTTGGTGCGAGCTATTCACCCCTGGCGCTCCCCCACAGCCTGGTCAGTAGGACTCGTTCTCGCCGTATCTTCGATTACCGGCTATGCCATGTATGCATGGATGCCGGTGATCCTCATTGATATTGCTGGTGTAACACCGGCACAAGCAGGTGCACTTCTGGCGCTCTTTGCAGGTATTGGTCTTCCGTTGGCTTTCGTTACCCCGGGTCTGGCCAAACGCATGGGTAAGCATGTGCATTGGTTAGTGACCTTGGGAAGCGCATTCTTCGTTGTGGGATATCTAGGCCTGTTGCTGTCACCGACCTATGGAACCTGGGTATGGGTTGCCATTGTGGGCACAGGCTGCTTAGAGTTCCCTCTCGCGCTGACGCTGGTCAACCTTCGAACCGGGAGTGTGCGCAGCTCGATGGCACTTAGTGGCTTTGCCCAGATTGTTGCCTACCTCAGTGCAGCAATGGCACCGCCACTGATGGGGGTTCTCTACAGCTCAACCAACAGCTGGACTGTGGTACTCACAACCCTGCTGGTTGTGTCGGTCACGCTCAATGTGCCGGCAGCATTGATTCTGCGTCGCAACCGCATGGTTGACGCAGAGATCGCTGCAAAGTTTTAGGACTCGAGCCAGCGGTCAGCGCGGTAGTCGGCCTGAACGCGGCGGATGGTGCCGGAGCGACCGCGCAAAATGATGCTGTCGGTGCGGATGATCGGCCCCTTGCGACGAACACCCTCCACCAGACCACCATCGGTCACACCAGTGGCGACAAAGAAGGTGTTGTCACTGGTGACGAGCGAGTCCTGGTCATAGACATGGTCAAACTTGAGGCCTGCGTCGAGACCCTTCTGCTTTTCCTCATCATCTTTGGGAGCCAAAATGGTCTGGATCATTCCGCCGAGTGCCTTCATGGCACAGGCGGTGACCACACCTTCAGGGCTGCCGCCGATTCCCACACACATGTCGATACGTGACTCATAGCGGGCAGCATTAATGCCACCAGCGACGTCACCGTCGAGAAGAAGTCGAGTTCCCGCACCTGCGTCGCGGATCTCTTGGATCAGCTCCTGGTGGCGGGGACGGTCAAGAATAGCCACGCGGATATCTCCCACGTTGCGGCCAGTTGCCTTAGCGAGCGCACGAATGTTCTCACCAATCGGCTTGCGAATGTCGACGACTCCGATGCCTTCTGGGCCGGTGGCGATCTTGTTCATATAGAAAACAGAAGAAGCATCCAACATGGTGCCACGGTCAGAAACTGCAATAACAGAAACCGCATTCTGGCGGCCTGCAGCCGTCAGGCTGGTGCCGTCGATGGGGTCTACGGCAATGTCGCAGGCAGGGCCACGGCCATTGCCGACGTGCTCGCCGTTGAAGAGCATGGGAGCTTCGTCCTTCTCACCTTCACCGATAACGATGACGCCATCAAAGTTCACAGTGGCGAGAAAAGCGCGCATGGCGTCGACGGCAGCCTTGTCAGCTGCGTTCTTGTCGCCGTGACCAATGAAAGGAACTGCACGAATAGCTGCAGCTTCGGTGGCACGCACCAGCTCCATACCAAGGTTGCGATCGGGGTGAAGGT
>CALFXV010000216.1 GCA_937957775.1 uncultured Methylotenera sp.
GCTGTTCGTGATGCCATTCAGTGCCGCGCTTTCGTTCGCCCTATCCACCAAGTTTGCCAAGCCTTCCAAACCCAACACCTGCGCTCCACTTCGGGCAATCGGCAAGCTAAAGTTACCTATGCCGCAAAAGAAATCGGCAATTTTTTCATGGGCTTGCGGATGCAACAACTGCATGGCGCGTCGTATCATCACTTGGTTGATTTGTGGGTTCACCTGGGTGAACTCGTTAGGCTTAAACGGGTAGCGCAAATCGAATTCAGGCAAGCTGTATTGCAAGCCAGGCAGGCTGTCGTCCGCTGCCGGGTAAAACGGCTTAATGGTATCCGGACCTTTGCTCTGCGTCCAAATCTGCACCGCCTGCTCATCGGCAAAGGCTTTTATTACCAATTCATCGGCCTCGGTTAATTCGGCCATGATGCGTAAAATCAAAACTATCACGGGCGGCTTAGACGGCCCAACAGGCTCACCCACGGCCAATTCAATTTGCGGCAATTTATCGCGCAGGCTTAGCCGCAGTATCATGTCTTGCAAGGGCGCGATTAAAGCTGACACTTCAGGCACCAGCACTTCGCAGCTGTTCATGTCGGCCACGTAGCGGGTGGCTTTTTCATTAAAGCCCACCAGCACACGCTGTTTCTTTTCCACGTATTTAGCGCTTAGTCGTGCTTTATGCCGGTAGCCCCAAGTTGGGCCATAAATCGGTGGCAACATATTGTTAGGCTGCACTTTACCGATATGCCATAAATCGTTTTCCAATAAACGCTGTTTGTTCGCCACTTGCGCCGCTGCATCCAAATGCTGCAGTTTGCAGCCACCACACAGGCCAAAGTGCGGGCATTTTGGCGTCACGCGTTGATTGGATTGCTTGAGGACATCAATCGCGTTCGCCACTTCGTAACTAGGCTTAATGCGGTGGGAGCGAAAGCTGACTTTTTCTTGCGGCAGCGCACCATCGATAAAAATGGTTTTGCCGTCTAGGTGGGCGACCCCACGGCCTTCTTGATCCAAGGATTCGATGACAGCGTGTAAAACCGGGCTGAGCGCCAAGTCTGCGCTGGATTTGTTGCGTCTTTTTCTCATGGCCGCTATTTTACCGCAGCGGGCAGAGAGTGGCACCTATTAAACTGCCTCTGTGCTAAAGGATTGACTATTACCAAGCCGCTAAAAATTCAGCCCAATGATTAGCACCGCCACTTTGCTGGTAGCCGCTTAAGGTTTCGCGCACCAGGGCAATTTCTGCATCGTAAGCCGCTTGCGTTAACTGACCGCGCATGAGCTTAAAGCGCAAAAACACCAAATGCGTATTGGCTACATCGGTTTCGCAATAATTGCGTATCTCATCAATCTTACCGGCTTTGAAGGCATCCCAAACCATGCTACCGTCCATGCCCAATTTACCGGGGAAGCCGCATAGTTTAGCCACGTCGTCTAATGGCGCGTTGGCCCGCGCATTAAACATGGCCATGACGTCCATTAAATCCAAGTGACGCGTGTGATAGCGACTGATGTAGTTATTCCATTTGAAGTCTTTGTCGTCTTCGCCCAAATCCCAATAGCGTGCTGCATTGATGCCGTGCATCAAGCCACGGTAGTGCAACACAGGCAAGTCAAATCCGCCACCATTCCATGACACGATTTGCGGGGTGTATTTATCAATGCCATCAAAGAAGCGTTGAATGATTTCCGCCTCAGTTGATTGCGCGTCTCCCAAAGTCCACACTTTGAAATGATTGCCTTCACGCATCGCACAAGAAATGGCGCAGACGCGATGCAGGTGTAGGGCTAAAAAATCCGTGCCTTTTTGCTGACGACGTTGATGAAAAGCAATGTTAGCCACGTCATCATCGGACAAATCGGCCGGCAGTTCGTGTAGCTTACGCAAGCCATCGGTGTCGGGGATGGTTTCTATGTCAAAGACTAAACTCGGTGTCATTTTTTCACCCAAGCGCTGCCGCTTTCGTAATACCAACCGGCTTGCGCCTTATCTATCCAACGCCCAGCAAAAGTGTTTTGAATCTCACCACGCCATTCTGGGTGACCATTGCCGGCAGCTATTTCTTTATACAAGGCGACCCGATCGTTATTCTCTGCGGCGACCAAGGCATTGATACCCTGCCTATCTTTTAATGGCACAGCGCTTGCATCACGCAAGGCGATCAAGCCGTCTTTAGTTAAGCCTACGGCGCCACTAGCATAGTGGGCTGCCAACTGGGCATGACGGGCTTGCATGCTGTTTTTAAGCGCGCTGACGGCAGGTGTAGCGACATCCAAATCGGCGGCGGCCTGCGCCCAAGTGGCGAAGCACACCAAGCCTACTAACACGATGCTTTTGATACTTTGCATATTGCTCCTATTTAATAAGCCACTCATTTTGCTGCCTCCTCTTTCTTAGGCGCAGGCGCTGCGTCTTGCAAACGCCATACGTCATCGATAATTTGATCGGCGGCTTTCTCTGCTGCCGCAGCCGGAAAATAGATGTTAATGGTCACGCAGGCGGATATGCTTAAGCCTACAACCAATGTGATGACTGCTTGTTTCATGTTCATTTCCTTATACTTTGCACGCGCCGTTTAATGATGCTGCGACTGCGAGGCTACTGAATAACTGCCTTGCTGTTGCTATCGGTAATGCGTTTAATTCTTGCTAACAAATCCGACCAACTAATACGCTGGGTATAGCCATTGACGTTCACCGCTGGCAGACCTTGGCCTTTGACTATCACGTAGCCTATGGCATTGCTTTCCACGCCAGCCATCTCACAGACATCTTGCCGTAATTTGCAGCTTAAGCCTATCTTATCGTAGTTAAATTCTTTAAAGAATTGTAAAAAAGTCCGCTGAACGGCGGCGGCCGTGCCTTCACCACCCAAGGCCGTGATGTTTTCCACCGCCCGTTGGGATATTTTCTTTAGCTGCTTGCCCGGGCTGGTTCGAATCGAGGCGTCCAAGAAAACTGGCTTCCAATTTTCCAACTGCATGTTTTGCACGTCGCCGTCTAATTTGCCTTCTATTCGACCAAAACTATAGGTGCGAGTGAGTTCACCCAGGTCCAATTGACGCATGCTTAAATCGGCATATAAGCGCGGCACCACGCCCAATGGGTCGTCGATTTTCAAATGATTCATGCCCACCGTGCCGTTAAACACATTGAACGTCATGGCGCCATTCATGAGTAACTGCTTGTCGGCGTAACTGACTTGCGGCACCTGCCCAGAAATCTTACCTTGCATGCTAGGCCACCCTAGCGCTTGGCTAAATTCAGGCATGCTAATCGGCGTGAGATTCATGCTGACGTGCCAATACCATAGCCCATCAATAATCGCCGCTGACAGGTCGGTGAAGTTAAGCGCGCCATCCAGCAAAGGCAAACTCAGCTTAGGCGCACTCAATGCGTAACGGTTAATCTGCGCCTGCAATTGCGTTTTCGCCAAAGGCAGGTTTAGCACCTGCCCGGAGGCATACGACACCGACTGCGTTTTAACCTGATCGTAATCCCATGGTAGATGCGCTTGCAGCTGCTTAAAGGCAAATTTACCCTTGTTGTCACGGATGTCGGTATCGCGCAGCGTTAAGTCAAAGCTTTTGGGCTGACCGTCTTTTAGCTCAAATTGCCAATCGGCTTGGCCAGTCACCGTTAAATCACCAAACACCGACTTCTCCGCCATGGGTTTTAAGAACACCGAGTACAAGCCGGCAAAATCCACTTTTTTCGCACTGATGCTGGCTTCCTCAAGCCGAGCCGTCACCGTGTTTATGCGCCCTGCGGCCGTCACCCGACCCACGCCATTGACTAGTAAATTGGCTTTATCCACCCACAGCAGATCGTCGATAAAACGGCCATTGATGTCCAATTGGTTACCGGCCTTAGCAAAATAAAATGGCTGCCAATAAAGCTCACCGGTATCCCACCGCAGCAGACCCTGCCAAGCCCAACCACCTTGCGACGGTTTGGCTAACAAGCTGATTTGGCCACTTAATTTGTCTCCCGCATGCAAGCCAGACACATCACTAAATTGCGCGTCGCTGAAGCGCAAATCGGCCGCCAACTGCTCAGATTGAATGTTGGCCCGCAAGGAGAACGGCAACTGAATCTGTTTAGCCTCCAATTGGCCATTTAGGCAATCTACTTGACCGGCTTCCGTGATTGCCAGGCGGCCACAACTAAGGCTAAAGGGCATATAACCGGTCGATTGCTGGGCTTGTGCTTCAGGCTTTAATGCCGTTATGGGTTTTATTTGGGCTTTTAAGCTCAATCTAGGCGTTTCGCCTTGCCAGTCCAGCTTAAGGTCGGCGTTTTTTAATGTGGCGCTTGGGCTAATGAGCTCGTCCATTTGCACCCGTACGGCGCTGATGGCATAGGCGCTTGTATTGCTTAGGCTGGCTAATAAAAAACAGACTAGTAAACGTATGCGGCGCATGAGCCTATGCGCTTAAGCGGGGAACACCCCAGTGGACAAATAACGGTCACCGCGGTCGCAGACTATGGTGACTATCACGGCATTCTCGACTTCCTGGGATAATTTCAGCGCCGTATACAGCCCACCGCCACTGGAAATGCCGGCAAAAATGCCTTCTTTGGCGGCCAATTGACGGGTGGTGTTTTCTGCTTGCGCTTGGTTAACGTAGCGCAAGGCATCCACGCGCTTGGCATCGTAAATTTTTGGTAAATACGCTTCCGGCCATTTGCGTATGCCGGGTATTTGGCTGCCTTCTTCCGGTTGCACGCCTATGATTTGGATGGCCGGATTTTGCTCTTTTAAATAGCGTGACACGCCCATGATGGTGCCTGTTGTGCCCATACTGGCGACAAAATGGGTGACTTTACCCTTGGTGTCACGCCAAATTTCCGGGCCCGTGGTTTCATAATGCGCCAAGGGGTTGTCGCTGTTGCCAAATTGATCCAAGACCACGCCTTCGCCTTCGGCCTGCAACTTCATGGCCACGTCCCTAGCCAATTCCATGCTGCCGTCTTTAGGCGTTAATATCAGCTCGGCGCCGTATGCGGTCATGCTTTGGCGGCGTTCTATGCTTTGGTTTTCCGGCATGACCAATATCATTTTATAACCGCGCATGGCCGCCACCATGGCTAAGGCAATGCCGGTGTTGCCGCTGGTGGCTTCGATTAGCGTGTCGCCCGGCTTGATGTCGCCTCTGGCCTCAGCGCGGCTAATCATGCTGTAAGCCGGCCGGTCTTTCACCGAGCCAGCCGGGTTATTGCCTTCTAATTTGAGCAATATGGTGTTGCTGGTTCTGCCCGCCATGCGCTGCAATTGCACCAAGGGCGTGTTGCCAACAAAATGATCTAAGGTTTTATATGCCATATCCGGTCGCTTGCTATTTCTTTAATAAATACAGGGCATAGGCGGCCAAGCCCAAATAAGCCAACAAGGCCAACTGCGGCAGGCTTAAGCCAAAAAAGGTCCAGTCTATGGCCGCGCAGTCCCCGGTGCCTCGGAACACCAAGGTTAGGGCTTTTTGCAGTGGGAAATTTTCAAACATGTAATCAAAGCCCACGCCGCAATCGGCGATGATGCTGTCACGGTGCGCCTGCAACCACCAATGGCGTATAGCCACGCCGGCACCGCCCAATGCAGTTAACACCAACAAAACCGTAAGGATTTTTTGCCAAATCGCTTTAGACGGCAGTAAAGCGCCAACAAGGAACAGTAAACCTAAACCCATGAAAACCATGCGTTGCGATATGCACAATGGGCAGGGATTCAATTGGTAACGGGTTTGTATCCACAAGGCCAAAGCCACCAAACCGAAACTGGCAACAAAACCCAGCCAATAGCCACGTTTCCCACTTAAGCATTTATTTAGCATTGCCCTATCCTTGTTTGCACCGAATGTGCGCTTATAATTGCATGACCTGAACATTGTAATTGATATCGCCTCATGACTGAACCCACTTTAGCCCACAGCCAGCAAATTAGCAGCCACAAAATACTGACGGTCTCGGAGTTAAATCGTTTAGCCAACCAACTATTAAGCCAAAGCTTTCCTTTATTTTGGGTGTCAGGCGAAGTGTCCAATCTGACCCGCGCGGCCAGTGGCCATTGGTATTTTTCACTTAAGGATGCCGGTGCACAAGTGCGCTGCGTGATGTTTAAAGGCCGCAACAGCTATTTGGATTGGGCACCCAAAGAGGGCGATAAAGTCGAAGCACGCTGCACGGTCACCTTGTACGAAGCACGCGGTGACTTTCAACTGACCATCGAATTTTTACAACGCGCCGGCCTGGGCGTGTTATTCGAAGCCTTTGAAAAACTCAAAGCCAAACTGCAAGCCGAGGGCTTATTTGACCCCAATCTGAAACAAGCCATACCGGCCCACCCCAATCAAATAGGCATCGTCACCTCGGCCGATGCGGCCGCCTTAAGAGACGTGCTCAGCACGCTGCAACGGCGCATGCCCAGCATACCAGTGATTATTTACCCGACACCAGTGCAAGGCAAAGGCGCGGCGTCATTAATCGCCGAAGCCATCAACACGGCCGACCAACGCGCCGAGTGCGACGTGCTGATCATTTGCCGTGGTGGCGGCAGCATGGAAGACTTGTGGTCATTTAACGAAGAAATCGTTGCAAGAGCGATCGCCGCCTGCCGCATCCCGACCATCAGTGGCGTGGGCCATGAAACCGACTTCACCATATGCGATTTTGTCGCCGACAAACGGGCGGCCACCCCCACAGCCGCAGCCGAGCTGGTTAGCCCATCGCGTGAGGCCATGCTAAATGGACTCAAACAACTTAGCTTGCAATTGGCCAGAGCCTGCTCAGCTTGGCTCAATCAACGCAGCCAAGCATTGGATTACTTGGCTCGCCGACTGATTTCACCGACGCAACAAATCGCCCAACAAAAAACCCAGCTGAGCCAAGCGGCCTACCGCTTAAATAACCTATTGCAGCAACAGCTGTCCTTGAAAAAACAGCATGTCATGCGTTTGGGGCAAAACCTAGACCACCTCAATCCAAGCGCCGTCCTAAGCCGTGGCTACGCCTTTGTTCAAAACAAAGACGGGGCCATCATCAGCGCCAGCAATCAATTGCAAACCGGTGAAGCGATCACTTTAAACTTTGGCACAGGCTCTGCCGATGCCACCGTAACCAAGGTTAGAGCATAATCACGCATGGCCACCCCTATGATGCCCAGTGATTTCGGCTTTAATTTTGATAACAGTTATTTGCAACTGCCGCCCGCTTTTTATCAAAAACAAGCACCCAGCCCGGTTCAAGCACCGGCCATGCTGGTGTTTAACCAAGCCCTCGCAAACGATTTAGGCTTAAACGCCGCCACACTTGCCAGCCAAGGTGCTGCCTACTTGGCTGGCAATGACTTGTTTGCTGGATCCGAGCCGATTGCGCAAGCCTATGCCGGCCATCAATTTGGTCACTTCAACCGCTTGGGCGACGGCCGTGCCATTTTATTGGGCGAACACCTGACGCCAAATCAGCAACGCTTGGACATCCAATTAAAAGGCGCCGGCAGGACTGGCTACTCACGATCGGGCGACGGGCGTGCCGCACTGGGCCC
>CALFXV010000217.1 GCA_937957775.1 uncultured Methylotenera sp.
CTAGCGCTGCTGCTGGGTCAATTCGGTTAATTGTTTTTCTAAGGCATCCAGCTTTTCACGGGTGCTGCGCAACACCGCGGCTTGCACATCAAATTCTTCGCGAGAGACCAGCTCCATTTTGGTGAACACGCTCTTTAATAGTGCATGCAGGTTTTTTTCCGCATCACCCAAGGGGGAGTCTTGGACTACCTCTTTGATTTTATTGGATATTTTATTTAATTTTTCTGAGTTAAACATGGCGACTCCTTGTATCTGGCTAGCATATTAGCAGGTTTTAGCACGCGAAGTAATGGATAGGCATGAAAGTGCTTTCCATTAGGCCATTGAATTTAAACAAAAAAATAGTTGGCATGGCAATTGCTTGTATATCCGCGAATAGCTTTGTTTATTCTAAATATTAATCAAGGAGAAATACCATGCGTATATCACTAATATCACTAGCAGTGTTAAGTGCATTTGCAGTCTCATCCGCAGCGTTTGCGGAAGAAGCCGCCGTTGCGAAAAAAGAAGAATCCAGCTTTTCTGTAACTACTAACATAGGCTTTGCCTCAGACTACTACGCCCGTGGCGTGTCGCAATCATGGCACAAACCAGCCGTGCAAGGTGGTTTCGATGTGGCGCACAGCAGCGGCTTTTATGCCGGTGTGTGGGGTTCTAACATCACGCCTAATACTTACCCAGACGCTAACGTTGAAATAGACGCTTACGCCGGTTACAACGGCTCGGTACCAGCGATCGATGGCTTAGGCTACACGGTTGGTGCCATTGGTTATTTCTATCCAGGTGGCAGCTGGAAAAAATACAACTACCTAGGCGTAGAAAATCAAACACCACAAGGGGGTCGTTGGAATTCATACGAGGCCAATGCTGGCTTGTCCTATAAGTGGTTGAGCGCTAAAGCGTCTATGTTCCTAAGTGACTGGTTCGGCGCCGAGCAAAAAACCGGTTGGACCAGCAGCACCAAAGGGTCAACATACTTAGAATTAAATGCCGCCATTCCTACGCCAGTAGCAGGTTTGACTTTGATTGGTCACGTTGGCCACTTGAATGTTTCAGGTAAATTAAATGAAGATTTTTCACCTAGTGCAGGTGTATTTCCTTCTGCAACAGATGAAAGTATAAATCCAGATTATACGGATTGGAAAATCGGCGTCAGCAAGGCTTTCAAAATTGCCAATGCCGACGGTTGGAACGCCGGTGTCTATTACGTAGGCAACGACAACGGCAGTTACTGGGGTAGCCGCGGTTACGGTGGTTCAAGCTTTAACGGCTCTAGCCAATCTAAAGACTTGGCCGACGGTCGTGTAATTGTCACCTTAGGTCGTTCGTTCTAATCCATTAATCAAAAAATGGCGGGTTACGGCCCGCCATTGTTGATGTCAATCTAGGAGGCACTCATGAAATTTGTATCCGCAATTATCAAACCGTTTAAGTTGGATGAAGTGCGTGAAGCCCTATCCAGCATAGGGGTTCAAGGCATTACCGTCACCGAGGTAAAAGGATTTGGTCGCCAAAAAGGCCACACGGAGTTATACCGTGGCGCCGAATACGTGGTGGATTTTTTACCTAAAGTTAAATTAGAAGTAGCGATTAAAGACGACTTGCTAGACCAGGTGGTGGACGCGATTGAAAAATCCGCGGCCACAGGCAAAATCGGCGACGGCAAAATTTTTGTCTTTAATCTCGAACAAGTCTATCGCATTCGTACCGGTGAAACCGGCATCGAAGCTTTATAAGGGGATGATAATGAAAAAATTACTTTCGATCTTTGCTCTAGTAGCCACTCTGGGTTTAGGCCTAGCAGCTAATACTTACGCTGAAGACGCTGCTCCTGCAGCCGAAGCAGCCGCGGTAGTGGCACCGGCCGCAGATGCTGCTGCTCCTGCAGAAGCCGCACCGGCCGAAGCGGCAGCCGCACCAGCGCCTACACCAAACAAAGGTGACACCGCATGGATGTTGATTTCAACCGTGTTGGTTACCTTAATGGTGATCCCAGGCTTGGCCTTATT
>CALFXV010000218.1 GCA_937957775.1 uncultured Methylotenera sp.
GCTGCCAAAGGTGCCTGGCGCTTTAGCGGCCAAGCCGCTGCCTAGGCCTAAAGCAAAAAAGTGCGCCGGGTGTTGCAAGAGCATGCGCACGCTGGGTTTATTTGAAGTGGTCAAAGCCAAGCTCCTTGATGTCTAAAATGGCCTTATCTATGCCGTGCACGACCAAGCTTGGGTCTTGGGTAATTTCGCCTAGGCAGCATAAATCCAGGCCTAATTTTTTGCCTAATTGCAGCAGCGCATCGTGCGACGCTTTGGGTGCAGTAAAGCACAGTTCGTAGTCGTCGCCGCCGCTTAATAGCAGTTTGGCTTGGCTGGGCAAGTCTAGCCCGGCGGCTTCTGGCCAATGGCAAGCGTGTGGCCATTGCGACAAATGCAGGGTGGCGCCCAACTGGGAAGCCTGCAAAATGTGGCTCAAATCGGCTAACAAACCGTCGGAGATGTCTATGGCACTGTGGGCTAAGGAGCGCAAGCTTAAGCCCAATGCCACTTGCGGTTGCGGGCTGTGTAAGGCGGCGCTGCAGCGTTTAAAATCCGTGGGGCTGAGGCTAAGCTTGCCTTGCAATTGCCCCAGCGCCAAGGCGGCTAAACCCAATGGGCCAGACACCCATATTTCATCGTGCAATTGGGCGCCGCTGCGTTTTAAGGCTAGTCCAGCAGGTACTTCGCCCATGATTTGTATGCTGATGGTGAGAGGGCCGCGCGTGGTGTCGCCGCCAATTAGGTCAACGCCAAATGTATCCGAACAGGCAAACAGGCCGCGCGAGAATTCACCTAGCCAAGCGTGATCAATGTTAGGCAAGGCGATGGCCAAGGTGGCCCATTTGGGCTGAGCGCCCATGGCCGCCATGTCCGACAAGTTAACCGCCAAGGCTTTCCAGCCTAATTGGTAGGGGTCGGCATCGGCAAAAAAATGCGTGCCGGCCACCAGCATGTCGGCCGAGATGGCCAACTCCATGTTGGCGCTAACGCGAATGAGTGCGGCATCGTCGCCCACGCCCAGTTCGCTGTGCTGCGGCGCGCGGGTGAAATATTGGCGGATGACATCGAACTCGGACACTAGGATACCTTGCTGGCTGATTTGGGTCGAAACGCCGTCACGACGGCTTCGTTGGTGGTCATGTAGGGCGCGCCGATTAAGTCTAGGCAATAAGGCACGGCGGCGAAGATGCCGTGCACGGTTTGCTTGCCTTGCTCGTCTTTTAAGCCGGCTAAGGTTTGCGCTATGGCTTTCGGTTGGCCGGGTAAGTTAATAATGAGGCATTGCTTGCGTATCACCGCCACCTGCCTGGACAGAATGGCCGTGGGCACAAAGTGCAGGCTGATTTGACGCATTTGCTCACCAAAGCCTGGCATGACCTTATCGGCCACGGCCAAGGTGGCTTCTGGGGTGACGTCACGAAGGGCGGGGCCGGTGCCGCCTGTGGTTAAAATCAAATGGCAGTTTTCTTCATCGACCAATTGGCTTAAGGTGGCTTCAATCTCTGCTTGCTCATCGGCGATTAGGCGTTGCACGAAACTAACCGGGCTGGTGACGGCCGATTCCAGCCAAGTTTGCAAGGACGGTAGGCCTAAATCCGGGTACACGCCTTGGCTGGCACGGTCACTAATGGAAACTAAACCAATTTTAATGAATTCTTTTGTCATCTGTTTGTCAGTAGTTGAGCTTTAAGGTTTAATCATACCATTTCCAACATTAAAGGACTTTTTCATGCGCACCCCAGACTCTCAATCAGTGAGCACAGCCGCGGCTAAGCCGGCATTATTCACCAAGCAAAAATTCATGCTGTTTGCGCTATTAAGTGCAGGCACATTGTTGCTTTGCAGTCAGCTTATGGCGGCCGAAGCCAACCCTTATGCAAAAAATTACAAAGCGCAAAATACCAGCCAGCTCAAATCCTTAAGCGCGCAACCCGATACCAAAATGCTTTTAAGCAACCATAAAGAGGATGACAACATCAGCATGCTGGAAGACGGATACGACATGATGGGTTCCACCGGCTTTTCCGGCACCGACGCCCCCGTGGACGGTGCCTTGCAATTTGGAAAAAGCATCAAAGCCGACACGGTATTGGTTTACCGTAAATACGGCTCTGCCAAAACCGGCAGTGCCAAATTCGATTTAATCAAGCAAGCAGCGAAAACCGGCGGCGAGATAGACGAAAAAGACTTGGTGGAAGAGCCGACTGTGTATAACTACTACGCCAGCTATTGGGCTAAGTTACCCACACCATTATTGGGTGTGCACGTCATCAAGTTGGTGAAAGCGGCCAGCGACGAAAACGAAAAAGCCCAAGCCGAGCCAGGCTTAAAAATTCTTGCGGTGATTAAAGAGTCGCCGGCTGCTAAAGCCAATATCGTTAAAGGCGACAGCTTATTGAAAATAGGCGATCTAGCGTTGAATAAACCAGACGATTTGTTTGCGGCGGTTAAACGCTATGCCGGCCAGACGGTGGCAATAGAATTGCAACACAATGGTGAGGTGGTGAAGACCAGCGTTGCCTTAAACGCTAGACGCTAGACAGCGAGGAAGAATTTAACCCGCAAGTAGATCGAGTTTTTGCGCAAGCCACTTGGCGCTGGTGGCTTGCAATAAAATGGTCAGCAAAATCGCCATAAAGGTCACCGCGGCGATCACGTCACTGTAAGGGACGTCCATACCCACTAGCATGCCGGCTAATGCCCCTGGAATCACCCCAGTTTCACGCGTCCAACACATGAATAAACGCTCTTTAAGCGTCCATTTGGCCTTGCGATTGAGCAGGGTGCAAGCGAACACCACCAAAGGGCGTGACAAGAAGATGAAAGCTGCAACCACGGCCAATGCTCCCCAGAAATACTGCTGCAATAAAGCGAAGTCTACTTGCGAACCGAGCAAGATGAATATAAACATGCGCATCATCAATGAGGTGCTTAAGATGAAATCCTCCAGCTTATTGGCTTCTTCAGTCGGCATTTGAAAACCCAGCAAGTCTTTATTGCCCACCACCATACCAAACACAAACACCGCCATGAAACCGCTGGCATGCAATTGGTCGACGCTGAGGTAGGCGCCGGCTACGGCCATTAAAGTGACCACTGGAGCGTATTCGGATAAAAAGCTAAGTTTTTCATGGGCGATCATCACGACCGCGACATAACCAAAAACCGCGCCACCGAGTATGCCTAAAAGCGATTGTTGCAGAAGTGCCATTAGGCTGGCGCCAACAGAAAACTCGCCGCCGGATAGGGCAATGCCTAAGACGGCGAAGGTTAAAATTGCGCCCATGGCATCGTTAAAAGCCGATTCACTCATGACGGTTTGCGCTACTTTGGCTCGCACTTTGACTTGCCTAAAGACCGGCACCAAGGTGGCAGGGTCGGTGGAAGCAATGACCGCGCCTAGCAATAGGGCGAAAATAAAAGGCAGCTGCAGAAAATATTGCGCGGCAACAGCGGTGACCGCAGCGCTAATTATTACACCAACGGTGGCCATGGACAGCAAGCTGGGCCAAACCGTTTTGAGTACGTTTAAGCGTACGCTGGCTCCACCGTCAAACAGAATGTAGCAAGAGCCGAAAATCAAAACCAATTGATTTAAAGTGGAATCCACTTTCACAGCTATGACGCCAAAGCCAGCGCTACCCAGCAGCATGCCGGCCACTAAAAATAAGACAACATCAGGAATTTTTAATAGACGAGCAAGAAAGCCAGTGGCCGTGCCCACGGCCAAAATCAGGCCTAGTAAGTAGAGTATTTCTTTGGCATGCAAAATGCTGGCGGTGTTTTCCATGATGAATTTGCTCTATGGCTTAGCTGAGGTTGGGGGTCACCGAGTAATCGTCATTGGCGTCGCTGTTGTCTTGCGACTCTTGGGTGACGTCGCGCAACACTTTAAAAATTTCGCGGCTGCTTTTCGGCGGTTTGCCGGCGGCCAATTCTTTTTGCGCATTGCGCACCAAGGTGCGCAATTGTTGTATGTCGGTTTGCGGGTAGAGGGCGATGAATTCCGATAAGGCATTGGCCTCTTTAATCATGCGATCGCGCCAACGTTCTAGGCCATGGAAATAGGCGTTTTCGGCGCTGTGTTTGCCGTCCCATCTGGCCAATTGCTCGAGTATGGGGGCGTTGTCGATGTCGCGCATGAGTCGGCCTAGGTATTGTTTATGCCGACGGATGGCGCCGTTCGCGGTGATTTTTTTGCTGTCTAACACGGCGGTGAGGACGGCTTCGGGCAAATCCAATTTAAGCAGTTTGTCTTTAGGTAGCTCGGTTAGACGCACGCCTAAGGCTTGCTGGTCGTCGGCCTCGGCTTTGAGTTGCGTCTTGCTGATGGGCTCTTCGGCATTCAATTTTGAGGCCAGATTGGCATCGTAGCTAAAATCAGTGCCGCTGTTTGTCTTTTTGGCTTTCATGTTGCGGTATTATAACAGCCTTGCTGGATTGGTGCTGTTGGCTTAAGTCGCAGGGGTGCCAACCATTAGGCTACCAATACGCAGCACAACATTCACTATGGACAGAGCATGACTAACACAGGTTTTAGTTACAGTTTGGATGAAATCAAGCAGATGTCGCAGGACGTGCTCAAGCTTGCCAAAAAGCAGGGCGCCAGTGCGGCGGAATCCGAAGTCAGTTTGAGCATGGGCCAAAACGTCTCGGTGCGTCTCAATGAAGTGGAAAACATCGAATACAACCGCGATAAAGGCATGTCAATCACGGTCTTTTTTGGCCAACAAAAAGGCCACGCCAGCACCTCCGATTTAAGCCAAGCGGCTTTGCAAGATACGGTGGTGGCGGCATGCAATATCGCCAAGTACACCGCCCAAGACGCCTATTGCGGTTTGGCCAACGCCGATTTAATGGCGACATCTGTGCCGGACTTGCAGCTGCATCACCCATGGGGCATCACTGTCGATGAGGCCATCGCGCTAGCCAAGCGCTGCGAAGCGGCAGCTTTGGCGGTGGATAAACGCATCAGCAACTCGGAAGGTGCTAGCGTGTCAACCGGCGAAGGCTATTTTGCTTACAGCAATAGCCACGGTTTTACCGGCGGCTACCCCAGTTCGCGGCACGGCATCAGTTGCTCGGTGATTGCCGAGGCAGACGACAGCATGCAACGGGATTATTGGTATAGCACTGCCCGCGCCGCGAATGACTTGCAGGCTGTGGAAGAGATAGGACGCATTGCCGGTGAGCGCACCTTGCGTCGCCTGCATTCAAGAAAAATCAGCACTTGCCAAGTACCGGTGTTGTTTGAAGCGCCGCTCGCCAGCGGCTTAATAGGCACGCTGATTAGCGCCATTTCCGGCGGCAGTTTGTATCGAAAATCGTCTTTTTTGTTGGATAGTTTGGGCCAACAGATTGCCAGCCCTTTGCTCAATATCGTCGAGGACCCGCATTTACTTAAAGGCTTAGCTAGCAGCCCCTTTGATAGCGAGGGCGTGGTCACGCAGCCTAGGCAATTGGTCAAAGATGGCGTCTTGCAAGGCTACGTCTTGAGCAGTTATTCGGCGCGGAAATTGGGCATGACAAGCACCGGTAATGCCGGCGGCAACCACAATTTATTGGTGCAATCTGGATCGCATGATTTTGCTGGCATGCTGCAGCAAATGGGTACCGGCTTGTTGGTGACCGAGTTATTGGGCAGCGGCGTGAACCCGGTAACGGGCGATTATTCTAGAGGCGCAGCAGGCTTTTGGGTAGAGAACGGGGTCATTGTGCATGCGGTGGAGGAAATCACCATCGCTAGCAATATGCTCGACATGCTAAAAGGCATAGTCGGCATTGGTTCGGATGTGTTGGTGCAAAATTCGAAACAAGTGGGCTCAATACTTATTGAGCGTATGACGGTGGCTTGCGAATAACAACCTTAGCCGCAAGCCCTGCGGTTTATTCGTCGTCTTGAATGAATTCTTCTGGGACTATGCCGTCTTGAACCAAGCTGGCGCGACGTTGTAGGTAGGCGTCGCGAGTGAAAGCGTAAGGATCCAGCGACGCTTCATCTATCAAATCCGTGGCGGTTAAAAGCTCAGCACGTTTGTCTATCAGTTGACCGACGCGCAGTTGGTTGTGTAAGCGCACGTCGCCTTTGCGGTGTGCGTAAGCAATCGGATCGGTGGTGGCTAAATCGAATACCAAGCCGGTGGTGTCGCGTAAGCTGGATGGGCCTAAGATAGGCAATACCAAGTAAGCGCCGTCCGCCACTCCCCAATGGCCTAAGGTTTGACCAAAATCTTCCTTGTGCTTAGGCACGTCATCCATGCTCGCCACATCAAAGAAACCGGCAATACCGACCGTGCTGTTGATGACAAAACGGCCGGCATCGGTGAAGGCATGGGCAAATTTAAATTGCAATAAATCGTTGAACACCGTGGTCAGTGAGGTCAGGTTCTCATAAAAATTGTTGATACCTTTGCGTATCGGTGATGGCGTGATGGTTTGGTAGACTGAGGCAACCGGTTTAATTAGGGCTTTGTCGGCCACGTCATTGAATTTATAAATGCCGCGGTTCATGCCTTCTAAGGGGTCTTTATTGGCTTGCGTGGCGCAAGCTGACAGCATGGCTAAGCATGCCGCTAAGAATAATTGTTTGCCCAAAGTCATTGTGTTTGTTTGCATCTTATTCGCCTTTAATCGAGACTTTTCCCTCATAACATCTGCTTACGTTTGTTATTGAGGCAGTCGTCGTTTTTATCTGCTATCACTTTAACCGAGCAGGTCTGGGTTGTCCAGCTTTTCGGCTTTTTTACCACAGCGTGTTGTATTTTTACCCTGGCATTTCTGCCGCGTTTGACCCCGTTTTATAAAGTGCCAGTGCTAGGTTGCGCTGGGTGGCGTGGTCGACCACTGGTGCTGGGTAATCCACTCCCAGACGCAGATTTAGCGTCTGCAATCGTTCACCGGATAGCAACCAAGGTGCGTGGATTTCTTTATCGCTGCAAGCAGCCAACTCGGGCACGTAACGGCGTATAAATTTGCCGCCTGCGTCAAAGCGTTCGCTTTGCGTAATCGGGTTGAAAATTCTAAACCAGGGCTGAGCGTCGCAGCCGGTGCTGGCGGCCCATTGCCAACCGCCGTTGTTGGCGCTGAAGTCAAAATCAATTAACTGCTCAGCGAAATAGCGCTCACCCCAACGCCAATCAATCAATAAATCTTTGACTAAAAAGCTGGCGGCTATCATGCGTAAGCGGTTGTGCATAAAGCCGCTGCTATTAAGTTGGCGCATGGCGGCATCGACTAAGGGGTAGCCGGTGCGGCCTTCACACCAGGCGGCAAATAAAGCCGGGTCGTTGCTAAAAGACAAGTGTTCAAATTCGGCTTTGTAGGCGTGGCCAGCAGCCAGTTGCGGTCTGTGGTGCAAGATTTGCACGTAAAAATCCCGCCATATTAGTTCGCTTAGCCAGGTTTGTGCGCCGGCGTTGTGTTCTTGCATGGCCGACCTGGCCAAGTGGCGAATGGACACGGTGCCAAAGCGTAAATGCACAGACAAATATGACACGCCTTTGACCGCCGGGAAGTTGCGCGCCTCCTGGTAATGCACCATGCGATTTTTAAAATCCTCAAACAAAGTCAAGCCGCCTTGCATGCCGGGTTTAATGCCCAGTTCGCTTAAGTTAGTGGCTGCAAAGCCTATGCTGGCTAAGCTGGGTAGGGCGCTAGGTTGGCTAATTTGCGCGAGGTTTTTGATTTGGCTGTCGACCGGGTAAGGCTCTAAGTGCCCGTCTTGAATGGTTTTTAGCCAGGCATTTTTATAGGGGGTGAACACACCATAAGGTTTGCCGGCCTGGGTCAGGATCTCATTTTTTTCAAAGATCACTTGGTCTTTGTAATGGTGAAAAGCGCGGTTTTCTTGCTGCAAGCGAGCTGCGACAAGAGCATCGCGAGCGATGGCGGCAGGTTCGTAGTCGTGGTTGCAGAACACCGCATCGACTTGCAGTTGGCTGGCTAATTGGGGGATTTCATCGCTGGCGTGGCCGTGTAAAACCATTAAGTCGCCACCCTGTTTTTGCAAGGCTGTTTTGAGCTCGCTGACGGCCAGCCAAATAAACTCGACGCGGCGATCGGCTTTGTTTTTTAGTCGATCCAGAATCTCGCTATCAAAAACAAACACGCAGTAAACCTGACGAGCGGCGCTGAGCGCGTGGTAGAGGGCAGCGTGATCGTAATCACGCAGGTCGCGTCTAAACCAGACTAGGGCTTTGTCGTATTGTTCGGTGGCCATGCTTATTCGCGGTTATAGGGATGATTGCTAATGACCGTATGTGCTCGGTAAAGTTGCTCGGCCAATAGCACCCGCACCATGGCATGCGGCAGCGTGAGTTTGGATAACGCCCATAGCCAATCGGCTTTCTGCTTGACGCTGGCGTGCAGACCATCGGCGCCACCGATGACCAAAGCCACGTCGCGGCCTTGGTTTTGCCAATCGCGCAATTTGTCGGCCAATTGCAAGGTGCTGACTTCGGCGCCTCGTTCGTCTAGGGCGACGCAATAATCTTTGCCGATCGCCTCGATGATGCGTTTGGCTTCGATGAGTTGGATGTTTTCGGTGCTGTTGCCGGCGGCACGTTTCTCCGGCTTGATTTCGATGATGTCTAGGCTTAATTCGCGCGGCATGCGCTTAACGTATTCCTGGCAAGCGCTCTCTACCCATGCCGGCATTTTGTGACCAACCGAGATGATGCGCAATTTCAATGCTTACAACCCGCTAGTCGCTTAAGGGCTAAGCTTCGCCGTGGTCGGCTTTGATGTGGCCGCGACGCGTTTCTGCCTCGCCCCAAAGTTGTTCTAGGTTGTAGTAGGCGCGCGTGGTCGGCACCATGATGTGGGCGACGATGTCGTTTAAATCCACCAAGACCCATTCGCCTTCTTTTTCGCCTTCGGTACCGCGTATGCCGTAGCCTTTTTCTTTGAGCTTCTCACGGACGTTGTCGGCGATGGCTTTAGCCTGACGGCTGGAGGTGGCGCTGGCGACTATCATGTAGCTGGTCATGGAGGTCAATTTGCGTACGTCCATGACCG
>CALFXV010000219.1 GCA_937957775.1 uncultured Methylotenera sp.
TGTCGTCCGCCGCCGCCACCATGGCATCGACCAAGTCCAATTTCATGGCCTCGCCTTGCCAGTTTACTTTACCGGCTTCCATCGGCCCGCCAGAGACGAACACCACCGGGATGTTTAAACGCATCGCCGCCATCAGCATGCCTGGGGTAATTTTGTCGCAATTGGATATGCATACCAAGGCGTCGGCGCAGTGGGCATTCACCATGTATTCCACGCTGTCGGCGATTAAATCGCGGCTCGGTAAGCTGTACAACATACCGCCATGGCCCATGGCAATGCCGTCATCGACGGCGATGGTATTGAATTCTTTGGCCACGCCGCCGGCGCGTTCAATTTCCCTGGCCACCAATTGGCCTAAATCTTTTAGGTGCACGTGACCCGGTACAAATTGGGTAAAGGAATTACTAATGGCAATGATGGGTTTATCGAAATCACCGTCTTTCATGCCGGTGGCGCGCCATAGCGCCCTGGCGCCGGCCATGTTGCGGCCGTGTGTGGTGGTTCGAGAGCGGTATACAGGCATAGGTTTATCCAATAATAAGGTTTTTTAAAATACGTGACTGCTTAATCGGTTCGGCTAACTGGCAGCCAACAAGGCATCATGCAGCAGTGTTGGCACTAAGCGCATCGGACGCCGAGCGCACTTCAAAATCGTGGGTAATTTCCACGCTTTTACTTAACATAATGGACGCCGAGCAATACTTCTCTGCCGACAATTTAACCGCACGCTCAACTTGCACCTCGTTTAAGTTGTCGCCAGTCACGACAAAATGCACGTGTATCTTGGTGAACACTTTAGGAATGTCATCGGCACGCGTGGCCTCAATTTCAGCCACGCAAGCAGTAATGGGCTGGCGCGCTTTTTTCAAAATCGCCACGACGTCAAACGAAGTACAGCCGCCCATGCCAACTAGCAGCATTTCCATGGGGCGCATGCCTATGTTACGGCCACCGTTTTCCGGCGCGCCGTCCATGACGATGGCGTGACCCGATTCCGATTCACCGACAAAGCTCACTCCGTCTATCCATTTAACGCTAACGTGCATATGCTCTCCTGTGCTTGGGCCTTAGCCCAGACTGTCCTATTTAACGTCCAATAATTCCACTTCAAATACCAAATCGGCATTAGGCGGAATCACGCCACCGGCACCGCGTGCACCGTAACCCATGGCAGATGGAATTAATAGGGTGCGTTTGCCGCCTATTTTCATGCCGGCAAAGCCTTCATCCCAGCCTTGGATCACTTGGCCGCCGCCTAAGAAAAACACAAACGGTTCTTTACGATCCAAGCTGCTGTCAAATTTTTTGCCTTTTTGACCTTCGGCTTTGGCATCAAATAACCAGCCGGTGTAATGCACCGTGACGTTAAAGCCTGGCTCGGCTTCGCGGCCAGTGCCAACTAAAGTGTCAATTTTTTGTAATTCAGTCACGCTGTTCATGGTCATGGTGGGTTTTTCCTGTGTGGTTGTTTTTGTTTCGGCGTTGCAGGCATTCAAGGTAAATGCGCAACCGCAGGCCAGAGTAAAATTCAGTAGTTTCATGCGTTAGACCTCAATGTTTAATGGGCGGTGTCAGTGCAGGCAATATGATACCGCAAACTCAAGCACAATTGGCTTGGTCGTCGCAGGCTAAAGTCGATTAAGAGCCGGGTTCAAGGTTGGCGGTAAACCCAATCTATCAGGGCGTCTTGCGCGATTTTGCTGGCCCCGGCTTTTTCGTGGTTAACCAGCATCACTAATACTTGTCGTCTATTCTGTTTGTCCAGCAGGTAGCCGGCAATGGCGCTGACGCCATCAAGCGAGCCGGTTTTAAGGTGCGCACGCTTGGCTGCTGGGCTGTCTTTTAGGCGTTTCATCAAGGTGCCATCTAGCGCTAATACTGGCAGCGACCCCATGAATTCAGGCATTACCGGGCTGTGAAACCCTTGCACCAGCATGCGCGCCAACTGCTGGGCGCTGATGCGCTCAATCCGCGATAGACCGGAGCCGTTTTCCACCACCAGTGTGCCCGCGCCAATTTGCTGGCTATTGAACCAGGTTTTAATGGCGCTCGCCCCATCGGCTTCGCTGGCCGGCACGGCCATTTTCTCGGCGGCTATGGTCAGCAGCAGTTGCCGCGCCATCAGGTTGTTGCTCCATTTATTCATTTCTGGCAGCACTTGGCTCAAGGTTTGCGAGCCTTGCTCCAGTAATTTAATGGCCTGACCAGGACGCGCCTTGACTTGCAGTTGACCAGAAAACTGGCCGCCCAATGCTTGCCAAAGTTGTTTGAAGCTGTAATAGGCATACTGCTCGTCATTAAACAGGCTTAACTCTAAAACCTTTTCCTCGCAATCGGCAGCAAAACTGCCGCTAAAAGTGATGCTTTTGACAGGCTCGTTCGCACTGGTTTGCTCATTGCTCACGCTGTATTGCATGTGGTTACGCCAGTCGCGGCAGGCGCCGGGTAACAAGCGCATATTGTTGACGATCTCTATTTGTGGCAAGGCCATGTCGGCGCTGATGGTCACGGCATTTTTTTCGCTGCTACGGCTACTAAATTTAAAGCGGGTGTGCCGACCGTTGACTAACAAGGCGCTGGGTAGGGCGTTATAAGCGCGCCAGATTTCGTTATCAAAGCTGGCTGGCTGTTGTTGCGGCGCGGCAAAATAACTTTTATCCAGGATTAAATCGCCTTTGATTTCTTGGATGCCAGCTTGCTTGATGCTGCTAAGTAAGCGCCAAAAATCCGCTGAGTTAAAGTTTGGGTCGCCGTAGCCTTTGATAATCAGGTTGCCGTTCAGCACGCCTTGGCTTAGCTGACCGTCGTAATAGACTTCGGTTTTCCAGCGGTAATTAGGGCCGAGTAAATTCAGTGCAGCCATGCTGGTCACCAGCTTCATGACCGAGGCCGGATTCAGGCTTTTGTCTACATTGTGTTGCAAACTGGCTTGCTCGCTGTCGACCGCTTGCACCACCACCGCCACTTGCTCAAGCGGCACGCCGGCTTGAGTCAAGGCTTGCGCCACTTCGCTTGGTAAGTCGGCCTTGGCCGTCAAACTGGCTAAGCCGAGTAACAGACAGAACAGCTGTTTTTTCATAAGGCTAAGCTGATGGCCTTGTGAGTGGCCGTGAGCATGAAATCGATTTCCTCGTGGCTAATGCTGTAAGGCGGCATCAAGTACACCGTGTTGCCTATGGGGCGCAACAGCAAACCTTGTTTAAGCGCTTCGGCATAACAGCGCTGGGCAAAACCGGGCTTTGCATCCACCACGTCCATGGCCAATATCATGCCTTGTTGGCGTAAGTGTTGTATCGGCAACTCGGCTAGGGGTGACGCTTTGGTCTTGATGTAATCGGCTAAGACACGGTTTTTTTCCAGCATCGCGTCATCAGCAAAAATACCCAAGGTGGCCAGTGCCGCACTGCAAGCCAAGGGGTTGCCGGTGTAGCTATGGCTGTGTA